>CAZVFM010000001.1:0-6767 GCA_964626095.1 uncultured Roseivirgaceae bacterium
AACCCATGCCTTTTGGCATTAAAGGTTGTAACTGATGGGCAAGAAATATAGAAGGCATGTTTTTGTGGTAGCATCCATAGCGATGGTCTGATAGGATGTAGTTGTATTTTACTTGACTGCATTCCGCTTCAATACATTTTCTTTCATTTTTAATTGCTGTAAATAGTTTTGGCAATTGCATAATCAATGAGAAAACCATGCTTCCGTGTTTAGGATATTTTATTCCATAGCCCGGAAGTTCAATAAATTTAAGTTTAGAAAAATTTCGTTTCAATACTTTTAAGGCCGTTCCATCAGAAGCAATGTGCACATCAAAACCTACCTGCAATAATTTATGAATCACCACGGTACTGCGGGTGGCATGGCCTATGCCCCAATTAAGAACGCAATAAAGTACGGTCTTTTGTTTCAAGTAGGATAAATTTACAACGACAGGAATTTATAACCTTTTCCAGCAAAATGCTCAAGATATCTCGGCAAAGTGTACCTGAGATTGGTCTCGGCTTTGTAACTGTCATGAAAAACAACAATGGAGCCCCTACGACTTGCACGGATAGTATTTTTCAGGCAATCTTCAGGGCTGATACTTTGCTGATAATCCCTACTCAACACATCCCACATCACTATTTTATGTGTTTGTTTGATCACGCTTGCTTGCCTTCTGGTTATCCGTCCGTAAGGCGGACGAAACAAGCTTGCTTCAGGCATCTGCTCCTGACATTTACTAAAATTATCAACGTACAAAGTGGTAGCAGAATTCCATCCATTTATGTGATGTTGCGTATGATTACCATAGGCATGGCCTTGTGCCACAAGCTCTTTAAAAATGGAGTTGTACTTTACTACATTACCTCCCACACAAAAAAAAGTGGCCTTTGCATTGAATTGCCTGAGCGTATCTAAAACAAAATCTGTAGGCCCCGGCACCGGACCATCATCAAAGCTGAGATATATTACCGGCTCTTCGGTTTTTATCTTCCAGACAAAATCCGGGTACAGCCATGGTAACCAAAAGGGAGTACTGTAAAGGGTCATCAACTATTAAATCTGCAACTGAGCATGGTAATGTCATCACGATAGGCATTTCGACCTTTAAACGTATCAAGGTCAACAATTATGTCTTGATGGATGGTCTTTAAGTCTTTGTTATGATTTTTCTCAAAATAACTGGTTAAGGTTTCGGCACCAAACTCTGCATCCTTCTCATTCAGTGTTTCAATGAGGCCGTCAGTATAACAGAACAACAAAAAACTTTGGAGGTCATCAATAAAACCTTCATTCACAAAAGGCAAAGGATACACTGCCCCCAAAACCGTTGAACCATCTTGCAGCAGGCTTATCCCGTTTTTTTGATCCCATAATATAGGCGCGTTATGTCCGGCATTTACATAAACCAAGGTTCGAAGGTTTATGTCATAAATGGCCAGAAAGGCTGTTATAAATTTTTCGCCCTTGGCGTTATCCAGTACCTGAAAATTCAAAGCTTCAACAATTTCAGTAAGATTAGGTGTTTGCCTGACCAGCGTACGCAAAGAGGCCTGAAAGTTTGACATCATCAATGCAGCAGGAATTCCTTTACCACTCACATCAGCCACACATATTAAAAATTGATTTTTATTAATCGGTATATAATCGTAATAATCTCCACCTACTACATCATGGGGTAAATAACTTGCTTCAATTTGTAATCGCGCTGTATTGGGAAGCTTAGTAGGGAATAAAAATTGCTGGACATCACTGGCAATTTCCAATTCTTTTCTGAAGGCCTCCTGCTCAATTTGCTTCTTAACCAACTTTTTATTTTCAATGGCAACAATAAAAATGTTGCTTACAGCCTGAATAAACTTAATTGTCTCGTCCGAATTCTCCGCACTGTCTTCGTTTTTAATACCGCCTAAGAAAACCAGTGCTTTGGTATCTCCATTATACACTACCGGGATGACGAAATCAAATTCAGTAAACTTGCAAAGCTTAAAATCTGCACATCGCTTTACTTCTTTTATACCGGCAAAGCGTTCGTCAATTGGTGTGTTCTTGTAGCTCTCTGTTGTATTAAAATATACTTTACATATCCAGCTCTCGTCAAATACGTACAAAGCCAGTTTCTTCTGCTGCAGGTAGCCAAGCAAGGTAAAGTGATAGATTCGGTAGAGTACTTCTTCCTCAGTATTGTTATTTATTGCCTTGGTAATCTCCAGCAAAGAATTGAGTTCAAGCTCTTTCTTCTCAAATTTTTTCCTGAAATCAATTGGACTCATAGCTAATCAATAAAATCAAAGATATAAAAAGCAAACGGTCATTTGGGATTCTTATGATGCAGAGCGACTTAAATTATTTTAATTTTGATAAACCCTGTCCTTCCAACTGTAAGCACTAAAAGTTGCCAAGACTCCACTTATTATCGCATATGGAGCGTACAGCACCTGAAGAAGCATGAATGACAGCAGATTAAAGTTTATTCTCTCGCTATTCGAAACGTTAGAGATTAACCAGGCTTCGAGCAAGATTTTCAACGCAGCTAGAAAAAGAAGGAAGTTCACCACAGGGAAGGAGAAATACAGGACAATTGGCAAAGTCAACCAACAGAGTTGAAAAAGAAAAATAAAAATTGCCAGTAACTTCATTGGGAAAATGAGATGCCACCTCCACTTACCAGCCCAGCGCACACGTTGTGCAACAAAAGATTTCAAGGTTGGTTTTGCATTGACAAATACCGTTGCCGAAGAATTCGGGAGAAACTGTACACACTTAGGGTAAGATTTAGCAATGGCATGATACAGAAATTCATCATCGCCACTGGCCAGGTGCTGATGAGATTGATAGCCCCCGACTGCTTCATAAGCCGATTTACGAAAAGCCATGTTCGCTCCATTGCACATAGTTGGTACGCCATAGGCCAGACTGGCTGCAGCCGTACCCATAAGTGAAGCAAACTCCATGTGCTGCATTTTGCTAAAAATACTTTCAGCAGGCTGTACAACCACTAATCCGAAAGCAAATTGAATTTTCTCATCTGCAAAAACAGTTGAATAATTTTCGATCCATTCCTCGGTAGGAAATGCATCAGCATCAGTAGTTAGTATTATGGGGTGCCGCGCCTGTTTGATTCCAAGCGCAAGTGCTGCTTTCTTACCATGCTCATCCTTAGGTAAAACGAGCCATGTATGTTGAAATCTTAAATTTTCCTGCTGCTCCTGATAAATTGTTTCAGACTCATCTGTTGAATGGTCATTAATGAAAATCACTTCAAACAAATGTCTATCTACTCGTTGTTGGTTTAGTTTATCAAACAAAAGTGTAAGATTTGCAGCTTCATTTCTCAAGGGTATGAGTACACTTATCTTTACCACACTTGAATGCCTGGTAAGTTTTGAGTTTAAAGATTTTTTCCATCCAAGAATCAGTCCGATAAGAAAAAGCAGATAGAATGAAAAGATCGTATAAACAAAAACGATCATGGGTTATCTGTTTTGAACTTTAATCCGAAAATAAAAAATAAACCAATAATGGCCGGTAGCAAAAGATTGATTAGCCAAAGCAAGAAAGAGGCAAGCACTATGTGAGAACTGATCAATGTATAGCCTTCAAAAAATATCAAAGCCGCGGCTTCGCGCACTCCGAGGTCACTCAAAAAATTAAAAGTCGGTAAAATAGATTTTAACAATAAAGTCCATGTTATGCCGGCAATTGTAATTGCGGGAGATAAACCAACATTGATGATTTTGAATAAAATGTAAAACTGCAAAGCAAATATCATATACCTCAACATGGCCAATAACTGAATCTTTGTAATTTCTTGCCAGCTATATTCGGTAAGAATGCCAAAATATTTATTTATCCATCTTCCGAAAGGTGTGCGCAAGTCAAATGCAAGAATGAGCATTTGCAATAAAGTAATGACAAGGGCGGCCATCAGGACAAAAGAAATCAGTCCGGTAATAAGTGTACTTACACTAACACCGCCAACAAAAAAATACATCAATCCCCATATCCCGAAAAGCAGTGTAGCAAACATTTGCAATAAACGTCCCAATAAAATGGGTCCAAGTAACCTACCGCGCGCGTCAGAATTACTATATAAAACCCTTCCTGCGTAATCACCAAGGGCATGTGGGGTTACAAAGGCCAATCCCAGGCCAGCCATTACCGAGACCAAGGCCTTTGCAAAACTGATGTGCTCAACTTTTGCAGCCAGCAGTTTCCACTTCCATGCTTCTACTAACCAGTTAAATGGCATCAGGGCAACAGGCAAAACCAAGAGATACCAAGGTGTACTTAGCCATAACAATTCAAGACGTACAATAAAAACCTCTGTTATATTCGGATTGTCGCTGAGCTTAAAATATATAAAAGTGAACGAGCCTAATAGCACAAACCACTTGAGTGCAGCAAATAAGGTATGTTGACTTTTTGTGAGAGTTGCACGCATATCATTAACTTGCCATCGTGAGTAAGGTAAAAAAAGCTTCGCAGGAAAAAATCATTCTTGGACTTGACCCCGGTACAAATGTAATGGGCTATGGCATTATTGAAGCAAATGGAAGTAAATTAAAACTAATTCAGTTTGGGGTAATACACCTCTCAAAATTGGAATCACACGAATTAAGGCTTAAAAAAATATTTGATCGGGTACTGAATCTGATTGATGAATACCATCCGGATGAAGTAGCCCTTGAGGCTCCATTCTATGGCAAGAACGTACAATCAATGTTGAAACTTGGCCGAGCGCAGGGAGTGGCCATGTCAGCGGCACTATTCAGAGAAGTACCCATTACAGAATACGCACCCAAAAAAGTAAAGCAATCGGTTACCGGAAAAGGAAATGCAAGCAAAGAGCAGGTGGCTGCCATGCTGATGACCTTATTAAAATTTAAAGAATCGCCCAAACTTTTGGATGCCACCGATGCATTGGCTGTTGCGCTTTGCCATCATTTTCAAGCAGGTAGTACTACAAGCAAGACTAAATCGTGGACAGCATTTTTAAAGAAAAATCCTGATCGAATAAAGTAGAATTAGTTGCTAGTTATCTTATATTTGGTAAATATCTTGCTTTAACTAAGAAACTCATCTTAGTCCACACGTTACACTTAATTTAACGAAAATGAAAAAGCATCAAATAATTGTCATTCTACTTCTTTCAATTTTCATCTTTTCGTGTACAGAAAAATCTGAAAAAACAGTAAGTAATAAAGAAATAGAAATCTTTGAACCTGCTGTTGATTTCGATGTGCTAAAACCCGATTTTAAAAAATGGTGGACTTACCACTATTATAACATCTCATTATCATCAAATTTTACAGGTATAAATGAGCAGTCTGATACGATAGCTAAAGAACAATTTTTGAATAAATTAATTTCTGCCAATTATATTCCTTTAAAGTTAAAATCTAATGAGGGATTTGAAACATACAAACTATTCAAACTTGATTCTTTAACTGAAAAAAGTATTGGAGAAACTATAAAAGATGTGTCATTGACCGCTCTTAAACACTTTAAAATGGAGGGACAGCCCCTTCCCCAATTTGATTTTATTGATCTTCAAAACAATCATTATACTAGTCAAAACACAAAAGGAAAAATCATCATCTTAAAAACTTGGTTTATAGGCTGTACCGCTTGTGTAGCTGAATTTCCAGAACTAAATGAATTGGTAAAAAAATACAAACATAGAAATGATATAGTTTTTGTGAGTTTAGCTACTGACTCTAAATCTAAATTAGTAGAGTTTTTGAATAAAAAAGTATTTGAATACGGTGTAGTTCCTGATCAAAAAGAGTTTATAGTCAAAAAGTTAAAATTACAGACTTATCCAACACATATTATTATTGACGAAAACGGAACAATAGTAAAAGTAGTAGATAGAGCATCGGAAATGATTGCATTTCTTGACAATGTGAAAAAACTTACAGAAGAAAATCCACCACCGCCAGCACCAATGGTCGTAGCCTCTGCTACAGCCTTGTAAGTTATTTTCAAAAATGAATGGTCGCTATCTTCTATTTTAGATCCCACCAAGCGCAAGCGTCTCGCTTGTGCTATTGTTAGTAACTTCTAAGGTACAAGCGAGACGCTTGCAACTGATAAGGGCATTTAATCTTTGCCAATTTTGGTAATCGACTAAATTGAATTCAAACTTTTCAACACCTCCACAATTCGCGTTGCTGTATTTCCATCCCATAAAGGAGGAATACTTCCGGATTTCCAGTTGCCAGATTCCAATCGCTGAAAAGCAACCCTAAGTTTATCTACATCATCACCTATTAACTCATTACTTCCCATACTAATGGTCTCCGGCCGCTCTGTATTGTTGCGCAGTGTCATACAGGGCACGCCCAATACGGTTGTTTCTTCCTGTATGCCGCCTGAATCTGTAATAACCGCTTTTGCATTTTTAACCAAATAGATGAACTCCAGGTAACCCAAAGGATCGATAACAATTAAATTAGGATAGTGCTTGCCCTCAATCATTTTTCGCGTTCGCGGATGTACCGGAAATATAAGCTTATTCCCTGCCGCACCTTTTACAATCTCTTTCATCAAGGCATCAAAACGATTTTCATCATCTACATTGGAAGGACGATGGAGGGTAAGTAAATAATATTGCTTCTCTTGCAACTGATTTTCATCCCACATGATCGGCTTTTTAATTCTTGATTGGTTGGCCATCAGGGTATCAATCATAGTATTGCCGACAAAAAATATTTGAGATGCTTTGATACCTGTCGCCATTAGATTCTGATTGGCAATTTCTGATGTAGTAAAAAAAT
>CAZVFM010000001.1:6777-46055 GCA_964626095.1 uncultured Roseivirgaceae bacterium
AGTAACCAGTCGATTGATTTCTTCTGGCATCTCCATATCAAAAGAACGAATACCTGCCTCTACATGTGCAACTTTGGTATTTAGTTTTTTGGCCACAATGCTGCAGGCCATGGTTGAGTTTACATCTCCAACTACCATAACCAGGTCGCAGGGATGGGCCATCAACTCTTTTTCGAAGGCCATCATTATTTTTCCGGTTTGCTCAGCTTGTGTGCCAGAACCTACTTCCAGATTAACATCCGGTAAGGGGATCCCCAACTCTTCAAAAAATACTTCACTTAATTTTTTATCATAATGCTGACCGGTATGAACCAACCTGTACGAAATATTTTGACCTTCAGACTTTGCTTTTTCCATTGCCTTGATTATCGGGGCAATCTTCATGAAGTTAGGACGGGCACCAGCAATAAGTGTGACTTTCATTTATTAATTAATTTTTGAATAAAGCGTTGCAAGTTCATGCATTGATGCGGAATAATCAAATTCATTTTCTAATGCCCGTTTACCTGCTTCACCAAATTTCTGCGCCATGTTTTTATCCTGGTAGATGGCATAAATACAATCAGCCAGTGATTGGGCATTTGCTGCTTCATGTACTAATCCACATTTCGCTTTGTTGATAACATCCGCTTGCGCTGTACAATCACTTACTACCAAGGGTTTGCCCAAGGCCATGTACTGAAAAATTTTATTGGCATAAGTTGTATCGTGATGTTTGTTTCGCTTTAGAGGTGAAATGCAAACATCAGCACCAGAAATGTAAGAAGGGAAAAGCGATAAATCCTGCCAGCCCTTAAACACGACCTTGTCAGTCACTTTAAGTTTTACAGCTATTTTTTGAAGCAAATCATCTTCGGTGCTTTTGCCTACTATCCACAATTTCAGATTAGGTATTTTTTCTTTCAACAAAAAAATAGCTTCAACTGCAGTATCCGTACCTCTGCGAGTAGCGGTATCTCCCAGGTATAAAAGATTAAAAGTACCTTGCATTTCATCCAGAATACTCTGCCAGATGGTATGTGCCAAAAAAATATCTCTATTCACAATATTGGGCGCAACAAAAATTTGATCAGCCGGTTTGAGATTTCTTTTCAGGATTTCATCTTTGGCATATTGTGTTACCACCAATACATGATCAGCTTGTTTTATTAACTGATCTTGCGCCTGCTTCCATTTTTGTAAGTTAATGAGCCACTTGCCCGGAAAAGTATTTACATGCTTATAAAATTTCATGATCTCAGGGCGGTCTTCATGTAAATCAAGTATAAGTGGAAGCTTGTACTTTTTGTTCACCTGGATCACCGCTTTAGCCATCACCATATCGTGAACATGCAAGACCTCTACACCAGAATCATCAATAAATTTTGCGATTTGTTTTTGAATAAGCTGGTGATAAAAAGGCCAATCATAAGCCAGGGCAGAAAGTTTATACACCAGCTTGCTTGCCGGGTAACGGTAAATTTTCATTTGCCTGATTTCTTCTCTTTCAGCTAATTTTTTATAGTTAATATTAAAGAGATGAACCTCATGACCTTGTTTCATCAGGAAGGATGCTTCATTGTCTATCCTCGCATCAGGTGGATAGGTAGTCTCAAGCAGCATCCCGATTTTCATCTTTCAACAGGAATAGTTGTATAATTGAATTCAAAATTTTAATTGTTCTTCGTGTCTTTGTGTCTTTTGGCAAAAAATAAGAGCCACAAAGGCACAAAGGCACAAAGTTGTAATGCAAAAATAGATATCACTTGTATCATTCAACCTAAGGTGATTGAATTAACTTTAAGCCACGAATATAGACCAATTCAATGAGAACTGCTTTTCAAAAAGCCTACAACATAGCTTCGCGCTCGCTTTATGTAAAGCATAATTATAAGAGAGCAAAAACTATAAGCCTGCCGTACCTACGTCACAGGATTATGCGTCCGATGCTTAAAGTCTACAACCAACTCCTAAAACTTAATACTCCCAAAGCTCCCTGGATGAGCCCGGCATCGATTCATGTTTTTAAAAGTATCTTAACTAAAGAAATGCAGGGTTTTGAATATGGTAGCGGCAACAGCACCATATTCTTTGCTTTACTATGTAAAAAACTGGTAAGCATAGAACATCATCAGGGATGGTACAAAAAAGTGAAGAATGACCTTGAGCACCAAGCTCACGCAAATATTGATTATCATCTGGTTAAGGCATACGATGCGCCTGGTGAAACGATTGAATATCTTAAACAAAGCATACCTCATCTCAAGGTGCTAAAGGAATATCATGCTTACTTTAGTTTTATCGATCGCTATGAAAATGCTTACTTTGACTTTGTGATTGTGGATGGAAGGGCAAGACCTGAATGTATATGGCACAGCATGCCCAAAGTAAAGCCGGGTGGTTTTATTGTGCTCGATAATGCTGAGCGCAATCGCTACAAACCGGTACATGAGTTATTAAAAAATTGGAAAAAAGTGTATACAACCACTGGCCTAACCGATACTATATTTTGGTTCAAACCCAATGAGTAAAGCAGTTAATCAAAGCATTTATACTACCATCATCTCCTATTTTGGTGTAGGCCTGGGTTATATCAATTTGCTTTACCTCTACCCTGCTTTTCTGCAAGCCGAACAAATTGGCTTGCTGCGCACCATACAAGATGCCGCCATTCTACTTGTGCCTTTCGCCCAACTGGGACTTTCACAAAGTACCATGCGTTTTTTTCCGCATATCGTGAAAGACAAACACAGTGCAGGTGGTTTTCTTGGTTTGCTACTGTTACTCTCTTTACTTGCCTTCGCCATTTTTCTGCTGATTTTCCTGCCGGGCAAGGGTTTTATCATGGGGTATTTTGAGGATAACGCTTCATTAGTTACCGCCTACACCTACTTCATACTCTGGCTTACTTTTATTTTATTGGTCACCTCCGTACTTGAAGCTTACAGTCGCTCCCTGCTAAAAATTGTAGTACCCAACCTCATCCGGGAATTACTGACACGCGTTTTCCTTGCACTTAGCATTTTAGTTTATGCGTTGGGTTGGGTTGACTTCCATACCTTTCTTTTAGTGACCATAAGCTTTTATGGTCTTAGCTTACTTATTCTTACGTTCTATTTATTGTTTACGGGTGACTTCAAGCCTAATTTTGACTTTGCTTTTCTGGATAAGAAACGCGCAAGTGATCTTACCAAATTTTCTTTACTCACCCTCGTAGGTACTGGCGGGTATATTTTAGTGGGTAAAGTTGACAGCCTGATGATCTCCGGTATGCTGGGTTTGGCAGAAAATGCCATTTACACAACAGCCTTTTATGTGGCCGCAGTAATTGAAATCCCCAGGCGCGCCATTGGCCAGGTTGTGATGCCGCTGATTTCACGTGCATTCGAAAAAAATAATATAACTGAGATCAACAGCATATACAAAAAGGCTGCACTCAACCAATTCATCGTTGGTGCGCTCTTGTTCATTGGGCTTTGGGCCAACCTTGACAATATTTTTCGGATGATGCCTAACGGAGAAATCTATGCGACTGGTAAATATGTAATCCTGATTATTGGTGTAGGCAAATTGACCGATATGCTTTTCGGTCCTAGTTCGGAGATCATTGTGCTCTCCAAATACTATAAATTCAATATAGTGCTCACCGCAATACTTGCTGTGCTTGTGATTCTCGGCAATCAATTGCTTATTCCCATACTCGGCATTAACGGGGCAGCTATCAGTTCGGCATTGGCTTTGATACTTTTCAATTTCTTGAAATACTTCTACATCTATAAAAAATTTAACATGCAGGCTTTAAGCCCGGGCATGATCTGGGTATGTTGGTTAGCCGGTCTTTCGCTTTTTGTTGGATTGATCTTGCCCTATCTAGGCAATGTTTACGTTGACATCATTATCCGCTCTGCGCTCATCACCATCATTTTTGGTGGAGGAATCGTTTTAAGCAAAGTTTCTGATGAAATTACCGCCATCATTAGAAAAATAATATTGAAGTTGCGAGGCAATGAAGAATAAACAATCTTGAATAATTCAGGTTTATTTTATTGTAATAAAGAAGGGTTGATATGACACGGCATCTATTTTGTTACTAT
The DNA here is from genome assembly GCA_964626095.1 of uncultured Roseivirgaceae bacterium. Classification (GTDB taxonomy): domain Bacteria; phylum Bacteroidota; class Bacteroidia; order Cytophagales; family Cyclobacteriaceae; genus DAOLDI01. Next base: position 10,851 of record CAZVFM010000001.1, read on the forward strand.
CTGTTTGTTTCCCTGAGCTTGCAAAGCACAGCATTTGCTCAAAACGCTCAACAACAAAAAGAAGAAAATGTCTTTAGCAGTAATGGCATACCAATTTTCGGTAAACCCATCGATAGGCAAACACGCTGTGTACACTGGCATTCTCCACTGGATATCATTGCCATTAAATTCAAATGCTGCAATAAATATTATCCCTGTTATTCCTGTCATGAAGAAACGGCTGAGCATCAAGCTGAAGTTTGGCCGAAAAGTGAATTTGACACCGAAGCCATTTTGTGTGGTGTTTGTGGTAATGAGTTAAGTATAAGAGACTATATGGGCTGCAATAATATCTGCCCCAATTGTAACTCAGGTTTTAATCCGGGATGTAGTAAACATTACCATTTGTATTTTGAAATTGATAAAAAGCCGGAGTAGTAAGGATACTTATTATATGCACTAAGCTGTTCTACTTAAAACTTACCTTTTAAAAAAAACTCCTGACTCCCGCAACCACCTTTTCTATTTCATCTTCCCGCAACTCCGGAAAAATAGGCAAAGACAACAACTCCTTACTAGCATTAACTGCCTCCACGCAATCATTTGCATAAGAATAAAAAGGCATAGCACTCAACGCATGTGGGTAATGCACGGCTGTTTCTACTCCTTGCTGAGCTAAATGCATACGAAGCTCATCTCTCTTATCTGTACGTATGGCATAAATATGATATACATGCTCATTGCCATTTGTTTCTATCGGCAATTGAATAGGTAAATTTTTAAAAGCTTCATTATAGCTATGTGCTATCTGCCTCCTGCGTTGATTAAAAGAATTCAGGTGTTTCAGTTTAAAAGATAAAACTGCCGCCTGCAAAACATCCAGGCGACTATTACGACCAGGAAATTCATGTTTGTCTTTGTGAGGTTGTCCATGGTTGGCCATTTGCCTAAGACGCATTGCTAAACTATCATTATTGGTAACCATGCAACCGGCATCACCTAGTGCACCCAAATTTTTGCTGGGGTAAAAACTAAAGGCAGCCGCATCTGATAAAGTACCTGCGCATTTATTATTTCTTTTTGCTCCATGCGCCTGCGCACAATCTTCAATTAAATAAAGTTGATAAGTGTTTGCAATTTCTCTAAGCGCCTCCATGTCGGCACATTGTCCGTACAGGTGTACCGCAATTATCGCTTTGCTGCGACTGTTGATTTTTTGTTTTACATGATCCGGCTTGAGGGTATAGGTATACGGATCGACATCTGAAAATACAGGTTTGGCACCCATCATGTTTACTGCTGCTGCATCCGATATCCAGGTGAGTGCAGGAACAATTACCTCATCACCAGGAGTAATACCCAGGCATCGTAAAATAATTTCGAGGCCATCGGTACAATTGCCACAACCAACAACATGCCTTGCGCCTATGTAATCAGCAAATTGGTTTTCAAATTCAGTCACCCGGCTGCCGCCAATGAACCAGCCCTCGTGCAGACAATCGTGGATAGCCTGATCAATCTCAGTTTTCAATGCCTGATATTGTCTGGAGAGGTCGTTAAAAGGTACTATGCTCATGCTTCAAGCAAATTAACTAATTGTTGGGTAAGATGCTTGCGGGTATAGGCCTGTACGTTTGTTTGCAATTTTTGTTCGCCCGACTTCCAAAGCTGAAATTGCTTCACAACAAATGTTTGCATTCCTTCAACATCTGCTGCGCCAAATACTTTTCCTGCACCAGACTCATTTAAGATTTTTGCTGTATCACCCTCTGGCTCTCCCAAGCCCAACACAGGGCAATTTGAAGCCATGTATTCAAACAATTTCCCTGGAATATTTCCGGCTGCCAATTGCTGAGAGGCAAGCACCAACAACAACATGGATGTGCTTCCATACAAAGCAGTAACTTCTTTGTGTGGAATTAATGGAAGAAATGCGCAATACTTACCCAACACTTCATCACTAACGACTTCTTGTTTTAAACTGGTATTAACCGTACCGATGAATTCAATACTTAATGTGTTTGATATTTCTTTGGACTCATTTTTTCTAAGCAACTCTTTCAATGCAAACAAGAATGGCCTTGGATCGCGCAAAGCATCTACTCCCCCAAGATGGCGGATAATAAATTTATCGGTTCTTGTTTTTTCAACGGTTTTGAAATCATCGGTATCGTAGCCGTTAGTTATCAACGTAACTCTTCGCGCACCTAAAAATTTAAATCTTTGAACATAGGTTGGTGTCACCGTTATCACCCGGTCAGCAGTTCGTAGCACTTGTTTCTCTAAACTTCTGTGTCGGCTCAACGCAAAGCCTTTTATGCCCAGGGAGGGAAGTAAATCCCACTCGCTCCAGGGATCGCGGAAATCAGCAATCCAGTTAAGGGCAGGTTGTTGTTTTTTAAGTTTCAATCCAATCAAGTGCATGCTGTGTGGCGGACCACTGGTAATGATGTGCTTGATTTGATTTGACGCGATAATTTCTTTTAAAATTTTTACTGAGGGTTTTATCCAGAACACACGTGGATCGGGAATGAAAAAATTAGCGCGTACCCAACCGGCAATTTTTCCCAAACAACCTTGCTTAGCGGTATTGGCCATATCGAGCGGGTTGTTTTGCTGTTGTTGTCCTGAAATTTTTTGCCACCAATTGTATGGCTCCCATATCGGCAACTTAATTACATCTATAGCCGGGCTGATATCTTTAAATAAGGATTCGTCTTTTATCTGGTAAGAAGGATTTTCAGGCGTGAAAACCACCGGTTCCCACCCAAACCCGGGCAGGTACTTGGCAAATTTAAGCCAACGCTGTACCCCACTGCCTCCGCTAGGCGGCCAGTAGTAGGTAATGATTAAGACTTTCTTATTTGCCATTAATAAAATGGATAATGTAAAACGAATAGTTGATAACGATAAAGCAAAACAAGCAATTATTCATTATCCTTTATCATTGTCAAAATTTCTTCTATTTGCTTGGGTTTAAACCATGTAATTTCTTCATCCCGTTTAAACCAAGTCATCTGCCGCTTGGCATATCTTCTTGAGTTCCGTTTAAGCAATCTGATGGCTTCATTACGGTCATATATGCCTTCTATAAAATCAAAAATCTCTTTGTATCCAACTGTCTGCAAGGCATTTTTTTCTTTGAATGGAAATAATGTCTTTGCTTCGTCAAACAAACCATTGGCAATCATTTCATCCATACGCGCATCTATGCGATTGTAAAGATCATCACGCTCAAGTTCAAGTCCTATCTTCACTATCCTGCAATTGAGTGGGCTCTTTTTCCCCGACCTTAATGCCGAATAGGTTTTTCCACTTGTCATACACACCTCAATAGCCCTCATCAGTCGTTGGGGGTTTTGTCTATCTACCACCGCATAATAATCCGGGTCCAGTTTCATTACTTCTTGCTGCAACCAGGCCAAACCTTTTTTGCGATAATTATTTACAATTTCTGTTCTAAACGGCTCTGTTCCTCCCGGTAATTCATCAAAACCATCCAGCAAGGCATTGATGTACAAGCCCGATCCACCGCATAGTATGGCAAAATCTTTCCTGGAAAAAATTTCATCCAGAATTTTAAGTGCATCCTTTCGGAAATTGCCCGCATCATATTCTTCACTAATTGAAAGAAAGCCCAACATATGGTGAGGTACTCCCTGAAGTTCAGACCCATCGGGTCGGGCGGTTCCAATTTTCATCTCTCTGTAAATCTGGCGAGAATCCGCTGAAATTACCTCGGCATTAAGTGCTTGGGCAAGCGAAATGGCCAGCGTGGTCTTGCCTGATGCCGTTGGCCCTACCAACACAATCAAGGTTTTTTGCTTAGTCCCATTTTTTAAGAGATGTGCATCAGAAATATTCATCATCCAAAGCTAATGATTATCTTGCAGCGAGAGACGGAATTATACGTAAAGCAAATGATCAAATATACTAACCACTACCTGAGTAAACTTGAAGATGTAATTGCAGAATCGGACCATATACTGCGCTATGAAAAAGGAAATTTTAAACCGGGATGGTGCCTGCTTAGGGAAAGCAAAATCATTATAGTGAATAAATTCTATACCATGGAAGGTAAAATCACTTGCCTGGTAGAGATACTTCGCACGGTACAGTTAGACACCTCCAAAATGAACGAAAAGAACCTGGAGGTTTATCAGGAACTCAATCAAACCGAAACAGCCGCTTGACAGTAACTTTTCTCGGAACGGGTACCTCTCAAGGTGTGCCGGTGATTGGCTGCACCTGTCAGGTTTGCAGCTCACTCGATTTCCGCGACAAAAGACTTCGTACTTCTATTTTCATAGAAGTTAAAAATAAAAACTTTGTGTTTGATACCGGGCCGGACTTCAGGCAACAAATGCTTCGCGAAAACATCGGCCATCTTGATGCAGTGATTTTCACCCATGCGCATAAAGACCATACCGCAGGATTGGATGACGTACGCGCGTTTAACTTCAAACAGAGGATAGACATGCCGATTTATGGAACAAAAGAAGTCCATGACCAACTCAAGCGGGAATTTGCCTATGCCTTTGCCAATGATTTTTATCCGGGTGTGCCCCGACTAGAACTAAAAGAAATTTCTTCCGAACCTTTCACTATAGATGGGATACCTATTTGTCCCCTGCCTGTGCATCACATGAAATTACCTGTTTACGGGTTTAGGATTGAAGATTTCAGCTACGTTACTGATGCCAATTTCATCCCTGATGAGACACTTGACAGGTTAAAAGGAACAAAAACATTGGTCCTTAATGCCCTGCAGAAAGAAAAACACATTTCACATTTTAATCTTGATGAGGCAATTGAAATGGTTAATGTCATTAAACCGGAAACTGCTTACTTCATTCACATCAGCCACAAATTGGGTCAGCACAAGGAAGTTGAGAAAAAACTCCCTGAAAACGTAGCTTTGGCCTACGATGGACTCAAAATTCAAGCCTGACCTTGCATAACAACTACTATTTTTTATTACAGCTCTGCAAAGAGTTAAAAGAGGTATTTACTGATGCCGTACTTGCTGAATGTTATTCGCAAGATAAAGATGAGTTGGTTTTGCACTTTGTTAAAGCGAAAAAAAGTCTTTTTATCAAGGCCGATTTAAATCCATTGACGAGCTGTCTCTCGTTTCCATCGTCACTCAGTCGCGCAAAAAGAAACAGCGTTGACCTATTTAAAGAACTGATTGGTGCCAAAGTCAATTTCATAAAAATATTCGAAAATGAGCGTTGCTTTAGTTTTGTTTTTGATGGTGCAAAAGAACTACTCTTTAAACTATATGGCCATCGTTCAAATATTTTGTTATTCAGCGATGATGTGTGTATTGCACTTTTTAGAAATAAATTGGCCGAAGATGCTGAGATAAAAACTGATGATCTCCCTAAGACTTTAGATTGGAGTAAGGAGGCATTTGTGAGAAATAGAGAGAGACTTAAAAAACATTATTTCACTTTTGGCAGGTTAGTTTGGAATTATTTGGATTCTCAAAGCTTTACATCAAAAAATATGGAAGAGCAATGGCTAATGCTGGTTGACTTAAAAAACCAGCTTGAGTCACCGGAATTATTCTTTATTACCAGAGATCAGCAATCAATTAAACTTAGCTTTTTCTCTGAAGGTGATATAATAAAGTCAAGTAATTCTGCAGTAGAAGCCATCAACACTTTTTATCAGGAACTAAGTTATCAAAGCTCAACACAGGATATAAAAAACAAAGCCCTGAATAAGCTACAAAGCAGAATAAAAGCTGCAGAAAATTACATTGAGAAAACCAAATTAAAAGCTGAAGCCCTTCAATCCGGGAGTTCTTATAAACACAAGGCCGATTTGATAATGGCCAATTTGCAAAACATTGCAAAAGGTGCTGACGAAATTACTTTAGAGGATTTTTATGCCGAAGGCAAACACATTAAAATCAAACTAAAACCTGATCAAAGCGCACAGAAAAATGCAGAGGTGTTTTATCGCAAAGCTAAAAATCAGCAAATACAAATTGATAAGTTGAGTGAATCCATAGAAAATAAAGGAAATGAAATCAAGCAACTTCAAAAAGCCATGCACGAACTTTCTGATGCTGTCGATCTGAAAAGCGTCAGGCAAATTATCGTTCGTTATAAAATTGATACTACCACACAAAGCGAAAAAATTATTCTGCCTTACCATGAGATAGTTTACAATAATTATAAAATCCTGATAGGGAAAAATGCTTCATCCAATGATGAACTTACGCTTAGACATACTTATAAGGAGGACTTATGGCTGCACGCAAAAGATGTTGCTGGTTCTCATGTTGTAATTAAGTACCAATCGGGGAAAAATTTTCCAAAAGATGTGATTGAACGTGCCGCTCAATTGGCTGCATATCATTCAAAAAGAAAAACCGAATCGCTATGCCCTGTGGTATATACTCCAAAAAAATTCGTGCGCAAACGTAAAGGTTCGCTCCCGGGCGAGGTTATTGTAGAAAGAGAAGAGGTAATAATGGTAGTACCTCTGCCAATATGAGTGAAAATTATTTTAACAAATAAATATCAACACCTTAAAGCCTATTTGGCAATATTTATTTTCAGCATGTTGGTACGCAGCCGTTCCTCAATAGGCATACTGGCCATAGTAATGAACACATCTCCTCTTTGAACATGTCCATCTTTTTTCAGAATATTTTCAATATCAGCAATAGTGGTATCCGTGGATGAGGTCTTATCATAAAAATATGCCCTTACGCCCCAAACCAAACTGATTTGTGAAAGCAATTTCTTGTTTGCTGTAAATACAAAAATATTAGTATCTGGCCGGTGTGATGATGACTTGTAAGCAGTATAACCCGATTGGGTCATCCCGACAATCGCTTTTGCATTCACATCTTTTGCGAGCTTACAGGCAGAAAGTACAAGGCTATCGTTATAAAATATCGGAGATGAAGGATCAACCTTGCGAAACTTATAGTAAATCTTTGCATTTCGTTCCACCGAACTGATGGTACGCACCATACTTCGAATTACTTCAACCGGATATTTTCCAGCAGCAGTCTCGGCTGAAAGCATCAATGCATCTGCACCATCCATTACGGCATTGGCCACATCATTGGTTTCCGCACGAGTAGGTCGGGGATTTTCAATCATGCTCTCCATCATTTGAGTAGCCACGATCACCGGTTTGGAAGCTTTGGTACATTTTTCTATGATCATCTTTTGCGCCATAGGTACTTCTTCCAGCAAAATCTCTACACCTAAATCGCCACGCGCAACCATTACCGCATCTGTAACTTCTATGATCTCGTCAATATTTACAAGGCCTTCGGGCTTTTCAATTTTAGCCACAATACGGGTAAGTGCATTTTTCTTGTTAATGATTTCTCTTAATTGTAGGATGTCTTCGGCCCTTCTTACAAAAGAGAGCGCCACCCAATCCACATCATTGGCTAAACCAAACTCAAGATCTTCAAGATCTTTCTCAGTTAGCGAGGGTGCTGTAACGCGGGAATAAGGCAGGTTAATTCCTTTGCGTGATTTTAACTCACCCCCATGAACAACCTGGGTCAATACCTCAACATCTCTCACCTCTTTTACTGTAAGCTCTATTTTACCATCGTCAATAAGAATTATATCACCTGATTTAACATCTTTTGGTAAATTCTGATAGGATGTGCTTACCTGATCTTTGTTTCCTAAAACTTCACGGATTGTAATTATCAGCTCTTGTCCGCGTGTAAGCATGGTTCCGGGTTGAACATCATTAACTCTAATTTTCGGACCTTGCAAATCCTGTAATATACTCACATTGGTACCCAGTTCTTCGTTAACTTCCCTTATTAACTGAAGTACATCCAAATGTTGGCTGTGTGAGCCATGCGAAAAATTCAACCTGAATACATCCACCCCTTCTTTTACCAATGCCCTTAGTTTTTCTTTGGTATTGGATGCAGGACCAATAGTGGCAACTATTTTAGTCTTGTTATAAATGATTTTTTCCATTTAGAAAATAAAATTCTCTTTTGAGCGCATTCCCTCCACCGGAAGCTCGGCAACATACTCTATGCAAGTCAGTTTTTTCAGAGAATCGGTTAAATTATTTCCGAAATCGTTTTCAATGCTTTTAACAAGCAGTATATAGTCGAAGTGCGGGTACTCAATTACCAGGGAATATTTAGCAGGATCGGAAGGAACCTCATTGGGCCTGTTACGAAAAAGCCTGATTACATTAAGTGGTGTTTCGTACTCAAAAGAGACAAATGTTCTGTCATCACCCGATTTATAGGTAATGGGTAAATCGTCCTTTCGGATGAGTTTAATCTTGAGTAAATTATTAAGTTCCCAGGCCAGTCGATGTGGCTTAACAGAAGAAGTAATGCCAAAAAGCTCAAAATTATATTCATATTCAGCCAGCAATTTCTTCTTTTTCATAAATAATGGGCTAAATTGAAGTTTAAACGCTATTAATGCGCAAAAGAAAAATAGTTTGACAATAATCGTTTAAATATATTTCTTTGCAGAGATTTTGAATAATCAAACCATTAAAAAACATGTCTGAAATCGCACAAAAAGTAAAGCAAATCATCATCGAGAAACTCGGTGTGGAAGAATCTGAAGTTACGCCTGAGGCTAGCTTTACCAATGACTTAGGAGCCGACTCTCTTGATACAGTTGAGCTCATCATGGAATTCGAAAAAGAATTCAACATCTCTATTCCTGACGACCAGGCCGAAAACATTTCAACTGTTGGTCAGGCCATTTCGTATCTGGAAGAGAACGTAAAATAGTTTTTTCGGCTATAGCCGATCATTCAAATAAGCTATCATGAACTTGAGACGAGTAGTCGTTACCGGAATTGGTGCCCTCACACCTATCGGCAATACCTATCCAGAATTTTGGGAAGGTTTAAAAGCTGGTAAAAGTGGTGCTGCCCCAATTACCCGGTTTGACACTACTCATTTTAAAACCAAATTCGCATGTGAAGTAAAGGGATTTGATGTGGGTAACTTCCTTGACAGGAAAGAAGCCCGCAAAATGGACCCCTTTGCCCAATATGCCATGGTAGTGGTTGATGAGGCTATAAAAGATTCTGAGCTTCCGTTATCAGAACTTGATCTGGACCGTGTAGGTGTTATTTGGGGTTCGGGTATCGGGGGCTTATTAACTTTTCAGGAAGAAGTCAAATCATATGCTAAAGGAGAGGGTATTCCCCGCTTCAATCCCTTCTTCATTCCTAAAATGATTCCTGACTTAAGTGCCGGACATATATCCATAAAGTACGGGTTCAGGGGCCCAAACTTCGTTACTGTTTCAGCTTGTGCTTCATCTACCAATGCACTCTATGATGCCTTAACTTATATACGATTAGGTAAGGCTGATATTATTGTTTCCGGAGGATCAGAAGCTGCCGTTTGTGAAGCAGGTGTTGGAGGTTTTAATGCCATGAAAGCCCTTTCGGAAAGAAATGATTCGCCTGAAACTGCAAGCAGACCCTACGACAAAGACCGCGATGGTTTTGTTCTGGGAGAAGGTGCGGGCGCACTCATTCTTGAAGAATATGAACACGCAAAAGCCAGGGGCGCAAAAATTTATGCTGAAGTATTGGGTGGCGGCATGTCATCAGATGCGTATCATATCACAGCTCCGCATCCTGAAGGTACAGGCATTATTAAAGTAATGGGCTACGCGCTGGAAGACGCAGGAATCAAGCCCGAAGATATTGACTATGTGAACACTCACGGCACTTCAACACCCTTGGGCGATTTAGGAGAAATTAAAGCCATACAAAAGGTTTTTGGAGAACATGCCTACAATCTCAATATCAGTTCCACCAAATCCATGACCGGGCATTTATTAGGCGCAGCAGGTGCCATTGAAAGTCTGGCCTGTATATTGGCAATTAAAGAGGGTGTAATACCCCCCACCATTAATCACTTTACTGACGATGAGGGTCTAGACCCCAAGCTTAACCTTACTTTTAATAAGGCGCAAAAAAGAGAAGTCAATATAGCACTAAGCAATACCTTTGGTTTTGGAGGCCATAACTTCTCCATCATCTTGAAAAAAGTTGAGTAAGTTTCCCCGATCGCGTGTGGAATAAAATTTTCAATAGCTCATCATCAGATAAAAAACTAAAAAGTGCCATTAGAGTTATTGCTGGCTTTGCACCAGGCAACCTTGAACTCTATAAACTGGCCACTATGCACAGCTCAATGTCTAAAGAAGCCAACGGTTTTCGCGAATCGAATGAACGACTGGAATACCTTGGCGATGCTGTTTTAGGAGCTACTATTGCGGACTTCCTTTTTAAAAAATTTCCTTTTAAAGACGAGGGCTTTCTAACAGAGATACGATCAAGAATGGTTAACAGAGAGTCACTTAATTTAATTGCTAAAAAAATTGGCATAGCCGAAATTGTTCAGTTCGATCACAAAAACAGCCAGCTTCAGCAAGTAATCTTAGGCAATGCATTGGAAGCTATTGTTGGGGCTGTTTATCTCGATAAGGGTTATAAAAAGTGTAAGAAATTCGTCATCCAAAAACTGGTTATCCCCTATTTTAACCTGGAGGAAGTGGTAAGTTCCAATGCCAATCCAAAGAGCCGCATCATAGAATGGTCACAACGTAACAATAAAACCATTCGCTTTGATGTTGAAATAATTAAAAAGGGTAAAAACCTGAAAGAGTTTATAGCCCAGGTTATTATTGATGATGAACCCTACGGAAAGGGCTTTGGTTACAATAAGAAAAAAGCAGAACAAGATGCCGCACTTAAGTCTTGCGAGTTGCTTAACCTGGAATAATTTTAACTTAACACCCAACAAAAAGCTTTGTTGACAGTTTCCTTATCAATAATTAATTTCTTTCGATATTTGCAGCGATGTCAAAAAAACTTCTGATTGCTGGGGCTTCCCTTAACCAGATTCCCATTGACTGGGATAACAATACACGCAACATTATAAATGCCATAAACGGTGCCAGACAACAGCATGCAGATATCCTGGGTCTTCCTGAACTATGTTTAACAGGTTATGGTTGTGAGGACCTTTTCCTATCTGATTGGGTGAGCCAAACCAGCTGGCAAAAACTTAAATTAATACAAGGGCATTGCGAAAATATTACGGCATGCATAGGGCTGCCGGTTCGTATTGAAGGAAGTACTTATAATGGCGTTTGTGTAATCAGCAATAAAGAAATATTGGGCATAAGTTTGAAACAATTCATGGCCCGTGATGGGGTACATTACGAACCCCGCTGGTTTGAACCCTGGCCATCCGGCAAGCAAATAAAACTTCAAATAAATAATGAAGAAGTACTTGTTGGTGATATTGTTTACAACCTGAAAAATGTAAGTTTTGGTTTTGAGATATGTGAAGATGCCTGGCGCAGCAACAGGCCAGGAATTAAATTGCACGAAAGAAAAGTTGACCTCATCATTAATCCAAGTGCTAGTCATTTTGCGTTAGCTAAAAATTTTGACAGAGAAAAGCTGGTTAAAGAAAGCTCAACGCGTTTCGATTGCACTTACCTCTATGTAAATCATCTTGGTAATGAAGCTGGTCGCATGACCTATGATGGAGATATACTACTCGCGCAGAAGGGTCAACTCATTGCATCAAACAAAAGGTTATCATTTCAATCGCATAACTTACTATGTCTTACAGTTGATTTCTCTGATCCAACAAAATCAGAAATAAAATTAAATGATGAGGCCATCTCAAGGTTTGAAGAATTTGCAAGAGCAGCATCGCTGGCCTTATTTGATTACCTGAGAAAAAGTAAATCAAAAGGATTTGTACTTTCCTTAAGCGGTGGAGCCGATTCTTCCTGTTGTGCAGTTTTAGTGAGTGAAATGATAAGAAGGGGCGTCAAGGAATTGGGATGGGAAACATTTTGCAAGCAATTGCAAATTGAATCTTCGGCCTTTAGTAAGGATATTAAACTACTCACCTCACACCTGCTTACCTGTGCCTATCAAAGCAGCACGAATTCATCAGACAAAACTTACGATGCTGCTAAAGCTTTGGCACACGAAATCAATTTTATATTTTATCATTGGTCTATAAATGAAGACATACAGTCGTACACCAAGAAAATCGAAAAAGCATTAGAAAGAACTTTAAGCTGGGAAAATGATGACATTGCTTTACAGAACATTCAAGCAAGAGCAAGGTCTCCGATTATCTGGATGTTGGCAAATATTAAATCAGCCTTATTAATCACAACATCAAACAGAAGTGAGGGTGACGTTGGCTATGCCACTATGGATGGAGATACCAGCGGGAGCCTTGCCCCCATTGCCGGGATTGACAAGCCATTTATTCTTAATTGGTTGAAATGGGCCGAACAAAGTCTGGGGTATAAATCGCTGGGTGCTGTAAATGCGCTAACACCCTCAGCAGAATTAAGGCCACAATCACGCGCCCAAACCGATGAGCAGGATCTCATGCCCTATGAAGCATTGGTAAGAATAGAAAAATTGGCCATACTTGGCAGACAGTCGCCCTTGCGTGTGTATGAAGCCATGAAAAATGATTACGCTGATCAAAATAAACTCAAAGGCTACATCGGTAAGTTTTTCAGGCTGTGGGCCGCTAACCAATGGAAAAGAGAACGCATGGCGCCTTCATTTCATTTTGACGACCTGAATGTGGACCCGCGCAGTTGGTGTCGTTTCCCTATTCTCAGTGGTTCGTTCAAAGAAGAACTCGCTGCTTTAGAAAGCACCAATTAATTATTTAATCACACATGCCTTTAGGTATTTAATATATATTTGCGGCTATGTCATACTTGAATTACATCATTTGGAACGCTAGCCCTGAGATTTTCAGCATCGGGGCTTTCGGTTTACGTTGGTACGGATTGCTTTTTGCTCTAGGCTTTCTTCTTAGCCAGCAAATTCTGTACATCATCTATAAAAAAGAAGGTAAGTCAGAAAAAGATATTGATGTACTTACGGTATACATCGTAATTGCCACCATTGTTGGTGCACGCTTGGGTCATGTGTTTTTCTATGAGCCGGATAAATACCTAAGCGACCCCATTGAGATCCTGAAGATATGGAAAGGCGGTCTGGCAAGTCACGGAGCGGCTATTCCCATTTTTCTAGCCATATGGATATACAGTCGTTATAATTTTATTAAAGGCAAATTCGTACGCACCATAAAACCTGGCCAAAATTTTTTCCAGGTTGTAGACAGGATAGCGATTGTGGTTGCTCTTACAGGGGCACTGATACGGACGGGTAATTATTTCAATTCTGAAATTATTGGTTTACCTACCAGCAATGGCAAGGGCGTGGTATTTACGAGGGTGTTTAGTGATTATTTGCTTGCTGATGATGAAACCATAGAATCAGTTAGTTATGTAAATACAGGTGAAGGTCCGAATGAAATTGGTACCGTTCCAATGAAAATTCTAATCGATTTTCAACCCGACAACAGCAAAAACGAAGATTCATATAGAAATTATATTGAAACAAGGATAATGAACTTGCTCGCAAACAATGTTTATATACGCGAACATTTTTATCAGTCAGGGTTTTTGAATTACGACCTTGTACCCAATGATACTGGATCGTATTCGGCTATTATCAAAACTTACGGAATTGCCCGACACCCGGCCCAATTATACGAGGCAGCATCATGTATTGTTCTTTTCCTACTTCTGCTATTGATTTGGATGCGATATAAAACCAATACTCCAGAGGGATTGTTATTGGGAGTATTCTTGATTGTATGTTTCAGTATGAGGTTTATGTTTGAATTTATCAAAGAAAACCAGGTAGCGTTTGAATATAGTATGCAGTACAATATGGGGCAATTGCTAAGTATTCCTCTTGTATTGATTGGTATCGTTGTCTTGGTTCGTTCACTTCTATTAAAAAAGGCAGCATAAAAAATTTAAGATGTGTGGTTAAGAATGGTGTTGTTAAAAGCTTTGTTATGTTCTTGTCTAAGTTTGTTATTGTTAACAAAGTCATATGAAGGCATATGCTTTTATCATCCTAATGATTCAATACTCCAGCACAGCATTGTAAAAAAAAATGACAGAAGATACCTCAAGGTAGGTCGCATTATTATTGTAGGTAATAAAGTCACTAAATCAAGAATCATATTAAGAGAACTGGATATACAGGAAGGTGATTATGTATACGATGAAGACCTGGATCCGCTTATCGAACTTGATCGAAATAAAATTTATAACCTGCGCTTGTTTAACACTGTCCTTATACGTCCTATTGAAGTAGAGCAGGGGGTGGTGGATATCATAATTGAAGTTTCAGAAAGGTGGTTTTTCTTTCCCGTTCCCTTGTTTGACTTAGCTGATAGAAACTTTAACGATTGGTGGCAAAACCAAGGTCACGATTTAAAGCGAGTAAATTATGGTGTAAAATTTTACTATAACAATGTTCGCGGCAGGAACGAAGCCCTACGGCTTACTTTGCAAGGTGGCTTTACAAGAAACATTGAAGTACAATACAGAATACCCTACCTTGACCGTTCACAAAGGCACGGAATTTCATTTGGCTATTCCTACGGAGAAACAAAAAACCTTGCCTACTTAACCGAAGGACACAAACAACTCTTTTTGCGCAGTGATGAGCTGATCAGAAAAACATGGGCAGGATTATTAAGTTATAACTACAGAAAGAATTTCTACGAATTTCACACCCTCTCTTTAAATTACAGAGTATTGGAAATTGCCGATACTATCACAAACCTTAATTCAGAATATTTTAGCGCCAACAATACTTTTCAACGACTGCCATCCATCACCTACCAATACAACAGGGATAAAAGAGACATTGGTGCATATCCATTGAAGGGCTATCAATTTTTTGGTTTGGCAACCAAATACGGAGTTGGACTAAAAAATGAACTCAATCGATTTGACCTCAACATTTCTTATTCAAAATTCATGGACCTGAAAAATGGAAATTACTTTTCCAACTTTACCTATTTGTTCATGAGCCTGCCTAATGACCAACCCTATTTTATGTACAGCGCCTTGGGTTATAGGCAACTGGTTGTGCGTGGTTACGAACTTTACCTCGTTGAAGGGCCACAAATAGCGCTTAACAAAACAACCTTTAAGAAAAGAATTTTTTCGAGTACATGGTTCATTGATGCCATGCCCATCGAACAGTTCAAACACTTTCCCATTGCTGTTTACCTAAAATCTTATTTTGATTTTGGTGTAGTTACTGAGTACCCTAATTATGAGCAGCGATATTTTCTTAACAATAAACTACTTACAGGCGCAGGTATGGGATTGGATATTGTTACTTCTTATGATTCGGTTATGCGACTGGAGTACAGCTTCACCAATCTTGGCGAGCATGGTTTCTTCTTTCACTTGAAGAAAGAATTCTGATCAGTATTGTTTCCAGGCTTTGGCCTTGCCTATTTTATTATACTTATACCATATCCCCGTTTCTTTTCCATTCTCGTAAAATCCGCTATAGTTCAACTGGCCTCTTGCATCATAAAATTTCCAGTGCCCGTGCTCTTTGCCTTCCAAATAATTTCCCTCCTGAAGCAATAATCCAGATTCACTAAAATAGATAAAGCTCCCCTGAGGAAACCCACCTTTGCAGGTTAGTCTTCTTTCAAGTTGGCCCGAGTCATAATAAAAATTCCAGACACCTTCATATAAACTATTTACAAAAACACCCTTCTTCTCCAGAATACCATTTGGGTGGAAGTAAAAAGATGAGTCCTGCAAAATTCCCGCCCTCCAATTCTCTTTTGCCGATAGTATTCCTGAGTTAAAATAATATTCGATCTGCCCGTGCAGTTGATCATCCAAATAAAACTCTTTGGCATTCACGCCCCCATCCGGATAATAAAAAACCCATTCCCCCTGCCTCTTCCCATCCACAAGTTTACCTTCTGTTCGTACTTGTCCGTCAGGATAGAACTGCTGCACATGTTGCGAAAAAGCAGTATGCACAAAAAAATAAGCAAGAGAAAATAGATTAAAAAACGATATTTTTAATAAGATCAAATGCATTTAACATCTCTAAATAAAATCTTCTTGCGTACCTGTAGATTAATTTCATAAAGGTATTAAATTCATGATGCTAAACCCCTATGAGAACCAAAGTACAAGGCCTGGCGATTTTCATCGTTATGGCGAGCCAATGTTCGCTCGCACAATCCTTTATTACACAAATGGGCGCTCGTGCTGCAGCTACAGGATACAGTAGCCTTACACTTAAAGACGAATGGGCTGTATTCAATAATCCTGGTGGTCTATCGGGTGTAGATAATAAAACAATTGCCTTCAGTTATGATTTTAGACCCCTGTTTACTTCGGCCAACAGAACTGCTGCGGTGTTCGCTTCGCCAATCAACCGGATGGGAGTAATTGGTATTGGACTGTACCGATTTGGTGACGAACTATATAACGAACAAATAATAAGCACAGCATTTAGTAACCAGTTTGGGCTTGCTTCTTTGGGGATAAAAGTCAATTATGTTCAGTTAAATGTTGAGGGTTTTGGTCGTAAAGGTTTATTGGGAATTGATTTCGGTGGGATAGCTACAATTAGTCCTCAGTTAAATGTTGGGGCATCTATTCAAAACATCAATCAAATGAAAGTATCCAGGCTGGATAATGAATACATGCCGGTAATCATGCGTGCAGGCATACAACTAAAGCCTATTGATGATTTCATTGTATGCCTGGAAATAGAAAAGAATATTGACAAAGCCTCATTATTCAGAGGAGGAGTAGAATACAAAGCATTAGATAAATTCTTTTTTAGGTCTGGATTTAATTTGTATCCATCAGCACTTTTTGGAGGGATTGGTGCTGAACTTAAAAGAATAAAAATAGACTACGCCATTACTAACAACTATTACCTGGGCACCAGTCACCAAGCCAGTGCAGCCATTTTATTTTCAAAAAATAAATGAGGTCAATTGTTACCATAGTCGTCTGCATTTTTATTTATAGTCTGGCCTCTGCCCAACAAAGAACTTTCAAAGAAGTTGATGTGGAACAAATTGCCGAAGAAATTATTGCACTGCAAGATCTTGACCTTAATTACGAAGACTTGTACGAAAACCTATTGCAAATACTGTATAATCCATTAGACATTAACTCTGCTTCAGCCAGCGAACTACGCTCAATTTTCATTCTATCAGAATTAAACATCAATGCTTTGATTGAATACAGAGAAAATTATGGTCCGTTTATATCGATTTATGAACTGCAAAGCATACCGGGCTATGATAATTCCCTCATTTATCGTTTACTCCCGTTTTTACAGGTTAGAGATGCGAATCTTCATCAACGTAAATTACCTGGTAGAATCCTCCACTCACAAAACAGGTATTTAATCAGTCGTTACGAACGTACTATACAAACCAGAAGAGGATACACCACTGAGGCTACACCTTCAGGAACCTATGCGGGAAGTCCTGATAAATTATATCAAAGATTTAGGGCATTTGAAGCTAATGATTATAGCATTGGCTTTACTTTAGAAAAAGATGCGGGCGAACAAATGCGTTGGTCACCGCCTCAAAAGTATTATGGCTTTGATTTTGTCTCAGGTCATGCAATGGTGCAAAATCAATCAGTAATTAAAACTTTAATGATTGGTGATTTTCAAATGCAATCAGGACAGGGATTAGTTTTTGGTGGGGGCTTTGGCATTGGTAAAGGCGCTGAAACCATTTTATCGATCAGAAGACCCAATAGAGGGATCATCCCTTATACTTCGGTAAACGAAAGTGGCTTCTTCAGAGGGCTGGCTGCACAAATTAAGGTTTTACCAAGCGTTGATGTTACACTGTTATATTCAAATCAGCTTCAGGACATCTCATTGCAAAACGATTCTGTAGCCTCCTCCATACTTATTAGCGGATTGCACCGCACACCCAATGAATTGAATAATCGAAAAAGATTAACAGAAAGAAACATGGGTATGATTATTTCTCATCAAAAGAAGAATTTTGAAGCAGGTTTATCCTTGCTCCATACACATTTTTCAATACCCATTCAAAGAGTAGAAAGAAGGTATAATTATTACGCATTTAATGGAGATGAAAATTTAACAGCAGGTGCTTTTCTCAACTATAACATTTCAGGTGTTAGCTTTTTTAGTGAAGCCGCCAGAAGCAGCAGTGGCGGTAAAGGCATAGTGGCCGGTGTTTTATCAAGTATCGGAAGTAAAACAGAAAGCGCATTGTTGTTAAGGATATACGATGCCAACTTCCATAGTTTATATGCACAGGCACTTTCTGAAAATACCCTCGCACAAAATGAAAAAGGTGTGTATTGGGGATTTAAACAAAATGTTTCTAATAAATTTTTCTACTCTGGTTATGTAGATATTTTTAGTTTTCCTTGGTTAAGGTCGCGTGCTTTTGCCCCTGGCAACGGCCATGAATACTTGTTGCGAGCTGTATACAGACCATCAAAAGAAACACAAGTATTCATCATGTTTAGAGAAGAAGCCAAAGCCAGGAATACCAATCAATTGGAAAATACCTATGTACTTGAAGAGGGTATTAAACGGAATTTAATACTAAATGCAGACTATGGTATCAATAGAAAATTAAGTTTAAGAACAAGAATTCAATTCAGTGACTTCGATATTGCCAGCTCACACACACAAGGCATGACGATAGTGCAAGACCTAAACTACAAATACCGAAGATTCAATTTTTCGTTCAGGCATGCACTGTTTGATACCGATGATTTTGAAAATCGACAATACGTTTACGAAAGAGATGTGCTCTACGCTTTTAGTTTACCAGCCTATAGCGGCAGAGGCTTAAGGAATTATGCAATGGTACATTTTAAACCATTCAGAAACTTTGATTGCTGGATCAGGTACGCTCGTAGTATGTATACTGATAGGGATTTTATCGGAAGTGGTGCTGATAGAATTGAAGGAAATATAAGAAGTGATATTAAGCTGCAAACTCGCTGGATTTTTTAGATATTTACAGCATGCATGCAGTTGAAATGATTAATGCTCAGATATTGCTCATTATGGTCATAGGGGCAATAGCCTTTGTTTTGATATTCAGGCACATTTTTAAAAACAAAAAGTAAGTTCAACCGCCCTATTGTTGACTGCCCGATGTTGATGGCTGTCTGTCTTTGCAATTTAAAAAGTTAACCAGAGTTACTTAATTTTGAAACAAATTTTATAGATATGAGAAAAATAATGTTGTCCATTTTTGTCTTATTAATTAGTCTTCAGGCATTTAGTCAGGCGAGCAAAAAAACCATCGAAACAGCTGAATTTCACAGTATTTTCAACAACTCTGATTATACAGTTGTGGTTCGGCAAAGCAATAAAACCGAAGTAATAGCTGAGGCGTTGCCGGATATTCTCGGCATCACAGACATTTATGTTACCAACGGGGTGTTAATGATTAACATGGAGCGTAAACCGGATGACAAGAGCAAAAGCATCTGGGCTAAAATCGATGATATTAAAATTAAGCAGGTGATGAAAGTAACTGTGAGCATAAAAGACATACAGGAATTACAAGTAAATGGCGGTGGAAAAATTATTGCAGAAAATTCACTGGCCTCGAGCAATCTTAAAGTCTCGTTAAGTGGAAGCGGAAGTATGGATCTTGACATTAAAGGTGATCGTGTTGAAACCAATATTTCAGGTTCGGGGGAAATAGCCATGAAGGGCTATGCTACTTTTAATACCATTGTAATGAGCGGAAGTGGTAGTCTTAAAGCTTTTAATTGTGAACTTCAAAAAACACAGATAAAAATGAGTGGCTCTGGAAATTGTGAAGTTGCGGTAAGCGATGATATGAATGCTGATATTTTTGGTTCAGGAGTCTTAAAACACAAGGGCAACACTAAGAACATAACCCGTAAAGTTTATGGTAGCGGCTCAGTGGAGCGCGCCTACTGATATGTTAAATCTTAAACACAAAAAACCCCATCTGTTGATGGGGTTTTTTGTTTGGCTAGTGTATATTATTATCTATTGCTCATCTTTTCCATTTCCTTATCAAAAGTTTCTTTGAATTTTTCGTAATCATAATCGATACGAAGTCTCTCATCATTTGATAAGCGCTGGTTATAAGCTGATACCAGCTCATCGGCAGATAATTCTATTGCTATGTAAGTCTTGTAAACATTTTGATTAGTTCTTACCAATTTTTCACAAATGGTGCGAATACCTGAAAGTTGTTGTTCAACAATTTCGCGGTTTAAACTTTCAAAACGTTCTTCAACTTCTTCGCGGTTGTTGAACTCGCGAGAGATAACGTAGTTATCTGTCACGGTCTTCACCATGGTAGATATACTTGCGGCTAATTCTGCCCGGGCATTGGTTAAAGCCCTGCGCTTTGAAGTAACCTGGTCCTGGCTTTCCCCAAGTGAATTTGACCTGAAATGACTCTTGGTTGTGAAGTATTCTGTACCCGAACAAGGCACAATTACCTCTTCTTCACCTTTAGGAAGTTTTTCTTTACTCTTACAGCCTGATACTACTATAGCAGCCAGAGCAATGAGTACGAAAATGGATGATTTGAAGCTTTTCATTTTATTCATTATTTAGTTGTACAAGTTAGATAAAACAATTTTAAGGCCAAATTTACTGAAGCACTGCAGAAATTAAAGCAGGCATAGTTTCATTGGCTAAAGTTTCTAAAGCTTTATTGTAAGCATCCTGACTTGAGCGCTCATAATCCAAACTAAATCCTCTCACCCGCTCAATAGAAGTAGCATAAATATCCCGATTAGTGCTCACGTCTTCTACTTTAATAATTACAGAAACAAAACTAACATAAATACTTCCAGTAACTGAACCCTTCTCGGCATCCGACACAATCTTCACCCAGAGCTCAGCCTCTTCTTTATTGGTGGTAAACTCAAAACCTGCATCTGTCAAGATTGACTTTACCCTTGTGGTTACCTGGCTATTGCTGCGTGGTTGTCCGAAAGATTTTTCTTCTGCGCTAATGTACACCTTCGGCCTGCTCACTTTAAGTATCACTTGGTTTGTTGGTAAACTTAATCTTGAAGTAACCAATTCAAATAAAGGACTGGGCTCCTTACCTGCCAATGCAATTACGTTTGGCTTAATCACTAAAGTTTGTTGTGCTTCTTTAGAATCAATTCGGGTAAGCAGTACCTTGGTTTCTCCATTTACATCAGTTTTGTAATCAGGAAAAACATCACCCGCGCCCTTTTCAAACTTTGCAATAAGAGGTAAGCCTGCTATAGTTCTACCATCATCATATAAAGCACTAAGTTGAATGGCCTGGCCTTGATTAACTCTGCGATTGATCGTCAATTCCCTGACCGAAGACTGCAGCACCATCTTTCCAAGAATTGATTGAATGGATGCATAAATATCATTGATCAGCAAAACTTCCTGCCCTTCAAAATTTGCCCGAATGGCTTCTGCAAGGTATTTCTCAAGGCTGGCAAAAGCGTTAAAATAGAATGATAAGGCATTTATTCCATCTCCTGCTACCTCGGCTTTTTTAGCTCTGCCATAAAAATCAAGGGCCAAAGCAACGGCATTTCTACGCTGTTCGTCTTTGATTTCATTGTACCTTGCTTTCGAGAGCCGGTAATATACCCAGTAGGCTTTTTCATCTTCCCAGGCACCCGCTAATTCATACTCTTCAATCTCATCGGCAACCGAGGTTTGAATAATTGACTCATAAGAATCTGTAAATGTTTTATCCCTATCAATTTGGGTAAGTATACTGGTGGCCGAAACATTAATTTTAATCTCTGATACCAAATCTTCCAGGGCATTTTGTTTAGCAATTTGCATGTAGTTATTATCCGCCAACTTATTGGCATAACCAATACCCGAATAATAAGCGGGCTGGTTGGGTTTGGCACTCATCCATAAGGGGCGCTGATTGTCCAAATCGGACTTTGCGTCTCGGATGTTCACCTGTGAACTACAGGAAGTGAGTAGGATAAGTATGGAGATTAGTCTATTCACAAAACGATTTTAATTTCATATATCCACATTTATGCCAAAAATCATTAAAAAGAATGCCAAATTCAAAGAATCAATTGCTAATACAATGCGTTATTTAATAAATTAGGGAAATAATGAAGAAAACTATGAAAAGAGGCGCTTTGATTATTTTATTAAGTTTTTTGCTGATAGTTCAGGCCTGCCAGGAGAACACAGCAATAGAAGAATTTACAGGCCGAGAATACACTTATGACCTTGTCAAGGGGTCTGCTTACAATGTTAGCGGCAGCGTAATCTTTAAAGAGAAGACCAATGGAGGCACATTGGTGGAACTCAACTTAACGGGTACCGAAGGCAATGTGGAGCATCCGGTACACCTGCATTTAGGGGATGTTAACTTACCAGATGCTGATGTAGCCGCATTGTTAAATCCATTGAAAGCCAATAGTGGCAAAAGTGAAACTTTGTTGAATACACTTGCTGATGGAAGTCCGCTGAGCTATGAAGAGTTGATCACGTTAGAGGCTTGTATTAAAGTCCACCTATCTGATTTTGGCCCGGAACGTGATATTATTTTAGCTGCTGGAAATATTGGCGCCTCGTTTGAAAAAGAAGTACAGAAAGGGAGAAGAGGATCAATCGCTATTTGCAAAAGCGAATAAGGCAAAATATTTGTAATCAAAAAAAGGAGGCTGTTGCCTCCTTTTTTTTGATTTATGAACTCTTAAAGAACGTTCAGTTCTTTCAATACATTGTTCATGTTGCGCACAGCTTCAGCACTTTTGCCGAATGCTTCCTGCTCTTCGGCATTCAGTTTATAATCTATAATCTTCTCCCATCCCTTACGACCTACTACGACAGGCACACCCAGGCAAATATCTTTTTGCCCGTAGTCTCCTTCCAATGCCACACAGCACGGGAAGATTCTTTTCTGATCGCGCACAATACTTTCTACCAATAAAGCGCCAGCAGCACCCGGTGCATACCAGGCAGATGTGCCTAACATTTTGGTAAGTGTTGCGCCACCCACCATGGTATCTGCAGCAATCTGCTTGAGCTGATCGGCTGAAAGAAATTGAGCGACCGGTAAGCCATTGACTGAAGCCAACCTGGTTAAAGGAATCATGGTAGTATCGCCATGCCCACCTACTACTGTTGCATGCACATCGGCTGTAGGTGCATTAAGAGCTTTGGCCAGATAACCTTTGAACCGTGCGCTATCAAGAATTCCACCCATACCAATGATACGGTGCTTGTCGAGACCTGAAGCTTTCAACGCAAGGTAAGTCATGGTATCCATTGGGTTGGATATTACCACTATTACTGCATCAGGCGAATTTTGCAAGGCACTCATGGTTACACTTTTCACAATATTGGCATTGGTGCCAATCAGTTCTTCTCTTGTCATTCCCGGTTTTCGCGGAATACCTGAAGTAATTACCACCACATCTGAGCCGGCAGTAAGACTGTAATCGTTGGTTGAGCCAACCAATTTCGTTTTGAAATCCATCATAGAAGAGGTCTGGTAAATGTCCAGCACCTTTCCTTCAGCAAAATTTTCACGGATATCAAGCAATACTATTTCATCAGCAATTTGACGATAGGCCAGTACATCGGCACAGGTGGCGCCTACATTACCAGCACCTACTACAGTTACTTTCATATTTAAAATGATTAATGTTTAAGAATCAGTTCAGACTTGCAATTTATCAAGTGCAGCTTGTAAAACAATAAAACGAGCTGAGTTTAAAGCATACTTAACTAAGATACTGAGGAGGAGATCTAAGACAAATTCAAGCCGGTCAGCTGCAACTTCAATATACTTTTGGTAGCTCCACTTACTTTAACACGCTCATCAATCCGTAAGCCGACCAGCCATACAATCTTGCCACTGGCATCTTCTAGTACCGACACCTTGCTTTTTGCACTTAGGGGCAGCTTTACATCAATGAGAAAATCACTTAGTTTTTTCATGCCTTGCATACCTAAAGGCATGAACCGGTCTCCATCCTCCCAGTTTCTCCAGGTGAGAGGGAACTGTATCAAATCGTAATCAAGCAAAGCTACATTGACAGGTACTCTAAGGTCCTCCAATGGGCCTGACTTCTCCAAGCTAAGATAGTACCCTCCCCTATTTAGCAAATTACTTTCTTCAGTAATAATCAGCGGCTCACTACGCTCGGCAAGTTGTGTTAGTACAATCTGTTCACGATCAATGATTACCTGAAACGACCCCGCATTGAATATTGCACCGGTATGGTTTAATGCAGCGTACATATCAGCCGCTTGAGACCAGTTAAACCCATACACTTTTAACAATTCCCAAATTAATAATCTGCCGGTGCCCTCATCTTTCAACAAATCTTTAGGAATGAAACGTGCATTATCTTTATCTATAGTTGCTGAATTAATTTCGGTCATTCGCTCCTCCAGTATCAACTGTACAGCTTGTAGTCGTTCTTGGTTTTGCGTAAAAGTATTTTCAATGTCAGGATTAATTTTTTTTAACATCGGAATAACTTCAAGTCTCAAAAAATTTCTTTGGTAGTGAGAAGATTGATTGCTGATGTCTTCCCTCCACTTAATACCTTCTGCATTGGCGAATGCTTCTATCTCTTGGCGGCTTGCAAAAAGTAAGGGACGGATGACATGGCCATTAATCTTCGGTATTCCACAAAGACCATCTATGCCGGTACCTTTTGTGAAATTGAGCAGTACCGTTTCCAGGTTATCGTTCAGGTGGTGTGCTGTTGCCAACTTATTGAACCCATGCTTCTCCATAAGTTCATTGAACCATGCATAACGCAATTCACGAGCAGCCATTTGTATGGATAAACCCTTTTCGGTGGCATAGTTATTGGTGTTGAACCGCTGCACAAAAAAGGGAAGCCCAATTGATTTGCAGGTATCTTCGACAAAAGCTGCATCGGCATCGGACGCTTCTGCACGAAGTTGAAAATTGCAATGTGCAACAGCAGGTTTAAAACCAGATTGATGAAAAAGATGCAGCATCACCATGGAATCGAGTCCACCGCTAATGGCCAACAAAAGCTTTTCATTAGGCTCTGTCAGCTTATGTTTTCGAATAAAGTTGATGAATTGCTGCAGCATAGATTCAAAAATACGCTTTTTACCTAATTTGCGGCCAATACAATGAAGCACAGCTTAATCATACTGCTCTTACTAATTCAATTTGTTGGCACTTGTTGGGCACAAAAAAATGTGACGCTTAAAGATGCCGATGTAATGATTGGAGGCATAAAAGACGGGCAACGTATCGACAGGGTGATTGGCAATGTAGTTTTTGTTCAAAACGAAACTACCATTTATTGTGATTCAGCTATCTTCAGTAGGGGAAAAAGTCAAGTTGAAGCATTTGGCAATGTGCGCATTGTCGAGGGAGATTCGATTACCATTACCTCACGCAGGTTGGAGTACGATGGCAACACGCGCATTGCTAAGCTCAGGCAAAATGTGGTATTCACCAAGTTGGCTACTGCTACCCTTTATACCGATAATCTTGATTTTTTTCGCGATAAAAATTTAGCCGTCTACTTTAACGGAGGAAGACTGGTGGACAGCACCAACGTATTGGTAAGCCGAAAGGGTTACTTTGAAGGCAATAGCAACATGGCATCATTTAAAACAAATGTTGTGGGTACTAATCCTGATTACACCTTGAAAGCCGATACCATGCAATACAATACACGAAGCAAAGTAATCTACTTTCATTCGCTAACCACTGTAACCGATGTTAATGGCAATAATTTTTATTATGAATCTGGTGAATATGATACCAATAGCAAGCTATCACGCTTTGCAGATGGAAAATTTGAAACCGAAGAGTACACACTTGATGCACAGCGTATTTTTCTCAATGATGTAAAAAGATTCTACAAAGCCACTGGCGATGTGGTGATGGTGTCTAAAGAACAAGACCTCACTATTTTTGCGGATGAATCAGATTATTATAAAGCCGAACAATATTCTAAAATCTACGGAAACCCCTTGGTAGCTAAGCTTACTGATAATTTTGATACACTCTTCCTGAAGGCAGATACTTTGATTTCTATTGAAAGCGAAGATCCAACTCAAAAAAGGTTGCTTGCCTTTCATAATGTTAAGATCTTTAAAGAAGACCTTCAGGGTACAGCCGATTCGCTCGTGTATTTCTATAGCGACTCAACCATCGTACTGTACCGAAACCCGATACTGTGGACCGAGGGCAATCAAATGACAGCCGATACCATTAAAATTCTCATCAGCAATAACAGCATCGACAGGCTATTTCTCACATCCAATTCTTTTGTGGTGTCTCAGGATACTCTCGAGAATTTCAATCAGGTGAAGGGTAGAAAAATGACGGCCTATTTCAAAGATGGCGACATTAACCGGGTATTGGTAGAAGGGAATGGCGAGAGTCTGTACCACGCCATTGACGAAGATGTGGATGCACTCATGGGAGTTAACAAAATTATATGTAGCAATATGCTGATGTACTTCCAGCAACGGGCTGTATACCGCATTAGCTTCTACATTAAACCCGATGCCCGGTTCATTCCCCCGCATGAACTTAAAAATGCAGACAAGGTACTTACTGGGTTTAGCTGGAAGATCAAAGACAGACCACTAAAAAAAGATGTAGTGCAACGAAAAATTGTATCAGAAGCCTCCGCCAACGTATTGGATTAGGCAATATTGCTCAAATGCAAAATTTTATTGCAAAAAATTATGATTGCCAGAGATTTTCTTATAAATTTTGCAGGCTGTAATCTATTTTATTTCATAGTATGCAAAAATTGTTCTTCATAGCAGTGTTTTTGATCATCTGCAATACGCTATGGGGGCAGGGATTCGAACTATACGACTTTAATGCACAGGCCAAAGCCCATATTGGCGAATCATTAATTATTCCGCTAAAAGTTAGAAATAACACTGATAAACCGGTTATTCTGGTAATCCAGGAGTTACGGCAAAATCTGGGCAGTACCCAAAAACATAATTTTTGTCTTGGCAATGATTGTCTGGATTCCGGAGTTAAAGAATTTAGCAAAATCCTTGAGCCTGGAACAAGTCTTTCCAACCTGGTGGTTCAGGTAGAGGCCGGATTAGTACCCGGACAAGGAAGTATTCACTATCGCATTTTCAATAAAAATACCCCTTTAGATTTCACAGAGGTCGAAATCCATGTATTGATTGAAGAAAAGCTTGCCAGAAATGTATTGTACAAAACCGAGAATATTACCATAAATGAAATTTATCCAAACCCTGTAATTGATCAAGGCTTTATTGACTATCAAATCCACACAGATGGACTAAACCCACGTATTCTGGTTCATAATGTACTGGGTAATATCATTGCCGAATATCCCCTTTCCTTCTACGAAAACCGTCTTAAACTTAAAACTGAAGAGCTGAGCCCGGGAATTTACTTTCTTACCCTATACCTCGAAAATCAGAATGTACTCACCCGAAAGTTGATTGTTCGTAAGTAGTTAAATCAAAAGTCAGAATTTTTCGTTTGTCAATAACAAAAGTCCGTTTGCTATAAATGGACCTGTTACACTATATTTGCAGGCTTATGCTCAAATTTTTTAATCTAAACGCAGTTTTACTGATCTCTTTCGCACTATTGGCAGCCTCCTGCTCTAAATTCCGGAAGATTGAAAAAAATCCTGACTGGAGGGTAAAGTATGAAGCAGGACTGCATTACTATGAGAAAAAAGAATTTTACCGTGCTTCGGTACTTTTTGAGCAAATTATGCCGGTAGTGCGCGGACTTCCTGAAGGTGAAAAAGTGCAGTTTTATATGGCGTACTGCCAGTATTATCAGAAGCTGTACCTGATGGCATCACATCAGTTCAAGTTATTTTATGAAACCTATGGCAGGAGCGCGTTGGTGGAAGAAGCCCGGTATATGTATGCTTATTCCTTGTTCACGGCAGCGCCACCAGCCAACCTGGATCAAACCAATAGCATAGAAGCCATGGAAGCCATGCAGCTTTTTATCAATCGCCATCCTAACAGTAAATTCAGGGATCAAGCTATAGAGGTGATTAATATTTCACAGGCTAAGTTGGAGCTAAAAGGATTTGAAAATGCTAAACAGTACTATAAAGTAGGCATGTATAAGGCAGCAATTATTGCTTTTGAAAACTTTAAAAAAGATTTCCCTGATTCTGATTATATTGAAGAAGCTAATTATTACAGAATACTTTCTCAATATAAGCTCGCTGAAGTAAGTATACCAGACAAACAAAAAGAACGTTACTCGTCAGTGGTAGAGATGTACTTGTCATTTGTTGATAATTACCCCAGGAGTACACACCTGAAAGAAGCTGAAAAATTATACGTTGATAGTTTAAGTAAGATAAATAAGTTTTAAAAAAATAAATACAATTATGGCCGCACAATCATCAATCATTACACGCGATATGGAAAACATCACCGACAAAACCGGTAATATTTACCAGTCGGTAGTGGTTATATCAAAAAGAGCAAGACAGATTGCAATCAATTTAAAAGAAGAATTAAATAACAAATTGGCTGAGTTTGCCACAACAGTTGATAACCTTGAAGAAGTGTTTGAAAACCGTGAACAAATAGAAATTTCAAAGTTCTATGAGCGCATGCCTAAGCCAACTGCAACAGCAACGGAAGAGTTTATGGAAGATAAGCTGGTATACAGGATGCGCGAAGAGCCAGCAGAAAAAACTGACTAAATATGCTTAATGGCAAGAAGATCTTACTCGGTATAACCGGAAGTATTGCCGCATACAAATCAGCAATACTGGTACGATTACTTGCTAAAGCAGGGGCCGAGGTAAAAGTTATTATGACTACCTCGGCTTCTGATTTTATTACCCCTCTTACACTTTCTACACTGTCAAAAAATCCTGTTTACCAGCACTTCATTAAAAACGAAGCCGGTGAATGGAATAACCATGTTGAGCTTGGCCTTTGGGCCGATGCCATGATTATTGCTCCTGCCAGCGCCAATACCCTGGCAAAAATGGCCAATGGTATTTGCGATAACTTATTATTGGCCGTGTACTTATCGGCAAAATGTCCGGTCATATTTGCGCCTGCCATGGATCTTGATATGTGGCAGCATAATAGCACACAAAAGAACATTCAACAGTTGCTAAGCTTTGGCAACCTGATGATTGAGCCTGATGATGGCGAACTTGCCAGCGGACTTCAGGGCAAAGGGCGAATGGCCGAACCTGAAAGCATTATGGACTTTGTTTTGAGCCATTTTAGTAAATCGTACCAATTAAAAGGAAAAAAAGCATTGGTAACTGCTGGGCCCACATACGAAGCGCTTGACCCTGTTCGTTTTATTGGCAACCACTCCAGCGGTAAAATGGGATATAAAATTGCAGAAGCTTTGGCGGCACGAGGGGCTGAGGTAATTTTAGTAAGTGGACCGAGTCATGAAAAAATTCAACATGACAATGTTTCGTTGATAAAAGTAAACTCAGCCGATGAGATGTTTGCTGCCTGTAAGAAACACTATGCGCATATGAGTTTAGCTGTATTTGCGGCAGCTGTGGCTGATTACCGTCCGGCAGAAAAAGCTGAACAGAAAATCAAGAAAAAGGAAAATACCCTTTCAATTGATTTGGTTAAAAATAAAGACATCGCTGCTGAACTTGGTAAACTTAAAAGAGCTGATCAGTTCAATGTGGGATTTGCCCTTGAAACAGAGAATGAGGAGAGCAATGCAAGGGAAAAAATGAAAAAGAAAAACCTTGACATGATTGTCTTAAATTCTTTGAACGATAAAGCAGCAGGCTTTGCCCTGGATACCAATAAAATCAGTATCTTAACCCAAGCAGATATCAAACACTTTGAAGTTAAAGCAAAATCAAAAGTTGCCGAAGACATTGTAGATGAAATACTGAAATACGATAATGCTTAAGTCCTTATCCATACTGCTATTGTTTTTACCCCTTGCGCTACTTTCACAAGAGCTAAACACAAAAGTGATTGTAAATGCCGATCAGGTGCAAACTTCAGACCGCTCGGTTTTTCGTGATATGGAAGCTGCTTTTGCACAGTTTCTCAATACACGTAAATGGACCAACGATACTTACAAAGTTCATGAACGTATTAATTGTAATATTCTGATCACTATAAACAGGATGCCAAGTATTGGTAATTTCGCTGCAACCGTTCAGGTACAGTCTGGCCGGCCGGTTTACAATACCAATTACGAAACAGTTGTATTCAATTTTGCCGATCGCGATTGGGAATTTGATTACATCGAATCGCAACCATTAGAATACAACGACAATGTATACATCTCTAACCTCACGGCCATGCTGGCCTTTTATGCATACATCATCATTGGTTTTGATTATGATTCATTCAGTGAATTGGGAGGCAATTTACATTTTCAGAAAGCACTACAAATTGTAAACAACGCGCAACAAGTAAACAGACCGGGTTGGCAACCATTGGGCAGTAACCGCAATCGCTACTGGCTCATTGAAAACATTACTAACGCACAAATGGTGGACATCCGTAAAGCCATTTACCAATACCATAGAAATGGGTTGGATATTTTTGAAAAGAACCCCGAGCAAAGTCGCGAAACCATTTTAAAATGCCTGCGAGACATTAAGAAAATACGCGACATTAATCCAAATGCCATTCTGGTCATCAGTTTTTTTGATGCCAAGGCAACTGAGCTGGCTAATATCTTCTCTGATGGTAACCTTAATGTACGAAGAGAAGCCTACGAAATTATAGTAACCATTGATCCTGCCAAGCGAAACAATTACCAAAAAATTATTGGTGGCTAGGGTCGTAGGGAGAAATGACATTCTTCTAAAAAAGCTGATGCCTCTATACCTCCGAAGCAATCTCTTGTTAAATTCGCATCCTTAATAAATCCTTCAAATGCCTGCCAGACAAATTCGCGTAAATAATCTAAAGAATTTTAGCAACAGGCTCGAAGCATATCAGGGCAAAAAAATTAATATTGTACTAAAAAACAAAGAAGTAATTTTCGGTTACCTGAGCCATATTGCAAAAGAAAATCTTGAACTTATTAACCTTAGTAAAAGAAAGCTTAGCTTCAAGTGGCAAGAAATTGATGAGATCCTGATAGATAATTAATGTTAAAACGCCTGTTCATACAAAACTATGCACTCATTAAGGACCTGGAGTTAAGCCCCTCTCCTTCCTTAAATGTAATTACCGGTGAAACAGGTGCAGGTAAATCAATCATGTTGGGTGCAGTAGGTTTGCTACTGGGCAACCGGGCAGATACCAAGGTATTGTTAAACGATAAAGAAAAGTGTATAGCTGAGGCGGAATTTGATATTTCAGCTTACCAGTTAAAAGAATTATTTAGAGAAGAAGACCTTGACCATGACGATACCCTGATTGTGCGCAGGGAAATCAATACCAACGGCAAATCAAGGGCATTTGTGAACGATACACCCGTTACATTAGACGTACTTAAAAAAATTGGTGCGCATTTAATGGAGATCCATTCACAGCACGAAACACTTCAGTTGAGCAAGCAAATCTATCAGCTAAAGCTTATTGATGCTTACGCGAATAACAGCAATCTACTGAACGAATATACACTCACATGGTTAAACTATCAGCAGTGCCAATTGGCTTATGATGACTTGCTCTCACAAAGCGAAAAAATTAAAGCGGAAGCCGACTTTGTACGTTTTCAGTTTGAAGAACTAGACAAAGCAAATCTTGTAACAGGCGAACAAGAAAAATTAGAGCAAGGCCTGAAAGTTGCCGAGCATGCAGAAGAAATAAAACTTAAACTCAACCAGGCACTTACACTGATGGGGAAAGAAGAATTTTCCATTACGGCAAGCATGGCTTCATTGAAATCTTTATTACAGTCAGTAGCGGGATACACAGATCAGTATAAAAATATTTTTGAACGCATTGAAAGTGTATTGATTGAAGTAAATGACATTCAAACTGAAATTGAAAAAGCAGAAGCATACATTGAGTTTGACGAAGAGAAAACCAACGAACTACGTGATCGTTTGAGCCTTATTTACCAGTTACTGAAAAAGCATCGCCTAAATGATATTAGTCAACTTATTGAACTACATGAACAGCTTGATAGTAAAAATCAACAGGCAAGTAATTTGGATGAAAATCTTGCGGCTGCTTTAGAAAAGCTTACACAAGCCAAAAAAGAATTAATGCAGAAAGCACTGGCACTAAGTAAGTCAAGGAAACATGTGTTTAATGATATTAGCAAAAATATTATTGATTTGTTAACTGAATTGGGTATGCCCGATGCCAATTTTAAAGTCGTACATCAGGATAGTACACCAGGTCCTACAGGAATTGACCAGCTTGATTTCTATTTCAGCGCCAACAAAGGCGTAGCTGCCATGCCCATGGCTTCAGTAGCTTCGGGTGGAGAGTTTTCCCGACTTATGTTTTGTATTAAATATGTGTTGGCAGAAAAAACAGCTTTGCCAACAATCATTTTTGACGAGATTGACAGCGGTGTGAGTGGTGAGATTTCCATCAAGCTTGGACGTATGATGAAAGACATGGCCGCAAGGCATCAGGTAATTTCCATTTCGCATTTGCCACAAATTGCCGCCAAAGCAGTTTCACATTATTTTGTGTTTAAAGACAGCAGCGACAAAAAGACTGTTAGTCGAATCCGCTTACTCAATAATGATGAAAGGGTGAAAGAAATCGCTAAGATGATAGCGGGCGACAACCCTTCGCCTACCGCCATAAAAAACGCCAAAGAGCTTATTCTAAGCTAAGTTATCACATCAAGAGAGTAAAATTCAGCGCTTTGCAGTACTGTTATTTTATATCCTGAAAAAAAATACATATTTTGGTCAAAGAAAGCTTTTTCATTTTAATGTTCTCGCGACAGTTTAGACGTAAAGGTTTTCAGTAATTAATTATCAACCTAATTTCTATTTTGCTATGAACATTTTCGTTGCACGTCTGAATTTCAAGACTAAAAAAGAAGATCTTGAACGTGTGTTTGGCCAATATGGTGAAGTTACTTCGGCCAAAATTATTAAAGACCGGGATTCCGGAAGATCAAAGGGTTTTGGTTTTGTTGAAATGCCTAATGATGAAGAAGGTAACAAAGCCATTGCTGCACTTAATGAAACTGAACTCGATGAAAGAACCATTGTGGTGAAGCCGGCCAATCCTAAAACTCAGGAATCCTAATTTTACTGTTCATATAAAATATTTATAAAGCGGGTTAGCCCCGCTTTTTTATTTACCTATTAATCACGTTAAATTGGCGCTTCATAAACACATCATCACAAAATGAAAAATTACCTCACAGCAAAAAATATTGGCTTTGTGGTAGGGCCCCTGCTCTTTTTGCTGGTGATATTTATCAAGCCTTTTAGTTGGCTAACTGAAGAAGCCAATGAAGTAATAGGTGTTGCCTTCTGGATGATCAGTTGGTGGGTAAGCGAAGCGGCACCCATTCCAGTAACTGCATTGCTGCCCATTGTATTGTTTCCCATGTTTGAAGTAATGCCCATTGGCGAAGCTACTTCGCCCTATGCCAACCAGATAATTTTTCTTTTCATGGGCGGCTTCATCATTGCGCTAGCTTTAGAAAAACACAAACTTCACGAACGTATTGCCCTTAACCTCATTAAACTCACCGGCACCTCAGGTAACGGCATCATTATGGGTTTTATGATTGCTACCGGCTTTTTAAGTATGTGGATAAGCAATACTGCGGCAGCCATTATGATGCTTCCCATTGCAATTTCTGTAATTGACTTACTTAAAAAGATACCACAGCAACAAGTACTGGAAGAAAAGTATCAGAAAAATTTTGCATTGGGATTAATGCTCTCCATTGCCTA
Organism: uncultured Roseivirgaceae bacterium; assembly: GCA_964626095.1. Taxonomy (GTDB): domain Bacteria; phylum Bacteroidota; class Bacteroidia; order Cytophagales; family Cyclobacteriaceae; genus DAOLDI01. The sequence continues at coordinate 44,609 of CAZVFM010000001.1, forward strand.
CGCAGCAAACATAGGAGGCATTGCCACCATTATTGGCACACCTCCCAATGTAGTGTTCAAAGGTTTATATCTTGATTTTTATGGAAAGGAAATAGACTTTGCCAAATGGATGTTGCTTGGTGTACCCGTAAGTTTATTTCTTGTGGCAAATACCTACTTATTGACTACTCGTTTACTTTTTCCTAATAAGATGAAAAGCATTCAGGGTGCAGCATCATTGATAGATGATAACTTGAAAAAACTGGGTAAGCTTCGCCAGGAAGAAATTAAAGTATTGATTATCTTTTGTCTTACAGCTGGGGCATGGATTTTTCAGCAGTTAATTAACGATATGCTCGATAAAAAAATATTAAATGACACCAACATTGCTATGGCAGGCGGCATACTTATGTTCATTGTTCCGGCTAATCTCAAAAAAAATGAATCGCTGCTCGAGTGGGAAAGTATGAAAAATTTACCTTGGGGAATTCTTCTGCTCTTTGGCGGTGGATTATGCTTAGCAAAAGGTTTGGAAGGTACCGGTGTGATTAAATGGATTGGTAGCAGCATTGCCGAAAACAGTGACCTTAATATCTATGTACTGATACTTTTGCTTACTACCATCATGTTGTTTTTAACAGAACTGATGAGCAATGTTGCGCTCACAACACTTTATGTTCCTGTAGTATTTGGTATTGCCGATGGTCTGGGTTTAAATCCTGCCATGCTAGGAATTCCGGTTACATTGGCTGCGAGTTGCGCCTTTATGTTCCCGATATCGACCCCGCCCAACGCCATTGTATTTGCCAGCGGATACATTAAAATGAAAGACATGATACGCGCAGGTCTGTTGCTTAATTTAAGTTCCGTTATCATAATAGTATTAGTAACTGTTACGCTATTGAATTGGGTTATTGGCTAAAATATTAGTATCAATCAACTTAGAGTGATGAATTAATCTCCATTTATACTTGCCAGGCTCACATTTTTTTTACCTTTGCCACATACATAATTAATCCTACATGCAGATTTCAAAAAACAAAGTAGTATCCATCAGCTACACACTTAAAAACAATGATGGACATGTGATTGACACTAACGAAGGCAAGCAGCCCCTGATGTTTTTACAAGGAAACGGTAACCTGATTATTGGACTAGAAGAAGAACTTGAAGGTAAAGCGAAAGGCGATAAATTACAGGTAAGTATTTCTCCGGAAAAAGGATATGGCGTACGCGATGAAAATCTTATTCAGGAGGTACCCATGAGTGCTTTTGGCGGACAAAAAGTTGAAGCTGGTATGCAGTTTACTGCCGAGAGTCAGCATGGAGTACAAGTAGTAACCATTACCGAAGTAGCTACAGAAAATGTCAAGGTAGATGCCAATCACCCACTGGCGGGCCAAACACTGAATTTCAGTGTTGAAGTACTAGGTGTGCGAGAAGCAACGGCAGAGGAACTTGACCACGG
>CAZVFM010000002.1:0-33880 GCA_964626095.1 uncultured Roseivirgaceae bacterium
CTCGCCTGTGTATTGTATTGAACGAAAGGTAACACCCGGCTAAACCTGGAAAGCACCATGTCTTGCTGAGGATTCCCAACAAGCACGAATTCCCTATTGTCAATCGTGCGTAAACTCAATGCTTCAGCAATTGCTTTTGCATCCAAGCTTGTCATGTCGGACCCAAAACCGGCAGCAATTAAACTGTTAACAATGCGCTGGCTGTTTGCACTTAGTCCGGCCGATTGTGCTGCCTGAAGTAATGAAACATTTGCTCCATTATAGTTCCTTAAATTTTCTGCAAAAGCAAGCGCTGCATTAATATCTGCACTCTCTTCTTCAATTTGTTCATTAACAATAAATCGATCGTTTGATACAGCGCGGAATTCTTCTACCGGTACCCTTGAATTTCTTACTAACTTCGTCCACGCACCATCAGTTCCGTACATTCTGTCTGCCCCAAGCTCTAATGGAAAATCTGCAAAACCACGAACAGAGCGCACTCTTCCGCCAGCCACATCTGCAGCCTCAAGTATTTTTATAGTAATGCCTTTATTCTGTAGGATTTCAGCAGCATATAGCCCAGATGCCCCTGCACCAATAATTACAACTGTGCCATCATACTTTATTTCGGGGCCCAATTCTTCATCAACACATGAACTGATTAGTCCGGGCAAGACCATGCCCGCAGACAAACCAAAACCCAATTGCTTTAATGCTGTTCTTCTTTTCAATTTCTGATATTTTCTTTGATCTTGTAAATATAATATATCTTAAGCCCTAATGAATACTGCTCAACCAGATAAGGTAAAACGTATTGCCATTGTGGGCCCAGAATGTACAGGAAAATCAACGCTTTCAAGCGCGCTCGCCAAACACTTTAATACCCAGTGGGTGCCTGAATACGCCCGAGAATTTTTAAATAAGCTTGGGCGCCCGTATACGCAGGAAGATCTATTTATTATTGCCAAAGGACAGCTAAAAGAGGAAGAGTTGTTGGGGCATAGGGCGAACAAATTCCTTTTTTGCGATACAAATTTGTTAGTTATAAAAATATGGAGCGATTTCAAATTTGGAAAAACGCCCAAAAAAATACTTGAATTGTGGCAACCTAATAAATATTCCCTACATCTGTTAACCGCTATTGATGTCCCTTGGGAGTTCGACCCTTTAAGAGAACACCCGCATAAGAGAGAAGAACTCTATAAAATCTATAAAGATGAATTAGTGAAATCAAAAATTCCATTTATCGAAGTGGGGGGCGGTCCAGCACAGCGATTGAGTACAGCCATAAAAGCCATAAATAGTTTGTCCTGACCAGCAATCAACAATTTAAATGATTTATGTAAACAATTGCCGTGGCTAAAAACAATTAGCTAAATTCCGTCACCAAAATCCTAAACCTATGGGGTCACGAAGACTGTTTTTCAAGAAAGCGCTTGGCATTGCAGGAGCAGCAAGCCTTACACCTATTATAACACAAGCCCTTGCCGAAGATGTTGCAGATGCAATGCTACAGCTCGATAAACTAGATGTTGCTAACGCTATCAACGATGAAGAATTATGGGCACGAATGGCACAAGCATTTACTGTTTCTCCTTCTATATTGAATCTTAACAATGGAGGCGTTAGTCCTCAACCCAAAGTTGTTCAAGATGCTGTTGACCGCTATTATCATTTAAGTAATGAAGCGCCCAGTTATTACATGTGGCAAATACTTGACAAGGGGCGTGAGGCAATTAGAAGAAAACTTGAGACATTGGCTGGAGCTGCAGAGGGCACCATTGCCATCAATAGAAATACCACAGAGGCACTTGATACCGTTACCTGGGGATTGACACTAAAAAGGGGTGATGAAATTATCATGACCAGGCAAGACTACCCTAACATGATACAAGCCTGGAAACAAAAGGAAATGCGTGATGGCATTAAAATTACATGGCTAAACCTAGAATTACCTATTGAAGATGATGATGCTATTGTAAAAACATTCATTAATGCCACAACAAGCAAAACAAAAATCTGGCACATTACACATATGATCAACTGGACAGGCCAGATCATGCCAGTTAAACTGTTGTGTGAGGAAGCGCGTAAACGAGGCATCATAAGCATTGTTGATGGCGCGCATACTTTCGCGCATATGGATTTTAAGATTCCGGATTTTAACCCGGATTTTTATGGAAGCAGCTTACATAAATGGCTATGCGCACCTTTTGGCACGGGTATATTATATGTTAAAAAAGAAAACATAGCCGGGCTTTGGCCATTGTTTCCGAATGATAAACCACAAAGCGCTGATATTAGAAAATTCGAAACACTGGGTACGCGTTCTTTTGCTCCAGAACAAGCTATAGGGCAAGCTATTGATTTTCACAACGCCATTGGCAGCAAGAAAAAAGAAGAGCGCTTGCGTTATTTGAAAAACTATTGGTGCGAAAAGGTAATTAAACACCCAAGAGTAAAACTTCATATTTCACTTAAACCGGAATACGCTTGTGCACTGGGTACATTTTCTATTGATGGAATGGAGCCAGGAGAAGTAGGGTCCAAATTATTTAACGAACATCAGATACATACTACATCTATCAAATGGGAAAATATCAGCGCTGTTCGTGTAACGCCACATGTTTATACTACTACTAAAGACCTTGACCGTTTTGTTGAAGCTGTTTTAAAAATCGCCAATACATAATAGCTAAAAATTCAATCTCTCCCTGGCGAGCTTAGTTGAATAAATTAGGTGTAGACCAGACTAAATATCCATAAACTGAAAACCTAAGGATTCGGGCAATACATATCAGTAAAAAATTACGGTAATTAAAATTTACCGATCCTGCAAGCATACAAACTGCCGAGAAGGGTAATGGACTTACTGCCCCAACAAAAACAAGGTACCCACCATATTTTAACAAGGGGTGATCATACTGATATAAAAATCTTTCGTGAAGATTTTTATATACTCCTGTCTTGGAAAAGTTTTTGCCAATATAATATCCTATAACCCCAGATATATAGGAAAGGACAGTAAGTATAGCCAAACTGAAGATGTAGTCTTGTATCGTAACTTTCTGAAGTATCCACACCATCATGAAGAATTCAGGAGGAACTATTCCAAACACAACTTCTGAAATAAAGAAAGCGATGAATAATAAAAGTGGCTTATTCTCCAGCGCAATAATTTTAGTCTGGAAATTATCCTGCACATAATCTTCAACCAATATAAATGCTGTAATGATTACAATAAACCAAAGCAGCCCCTTCAATAGGTTTCTAAACAGAAATCCTGATTTCGTTTCTTCCTCCATCAATTTTAATCAATTTAAGAAAGGCATTCTTTTGAAAGGCTTAGTCTCATCAAATAGCTTGCGATATGTAGCATGCTTCTTAACTACATCGCACTGAATTTGCTCTGCCACCCGAACCATCTTGGTGTTAAAGTCACCAATCCAATTCATCTCATACTCATCATATCTTCTATAATCAATTTGCATTAATTGTTTAAACTCCATGATAATTGCACCATCTACCCCTTTACCTTGGTGTTCAGGTACAATACCAAACAATACACCGAAAGCCTTTCTACAGCTTCCCTTAAATTTTTGATGCCATAAAAATTTAAGCTTGCCTAAAAGATCTAATTGCCCGTTTAGATGCTTAAATATTTGATTCACTTCGGGCAACGAGAGAAAAAACGCTATGGGCTCGTTTTTGTAAAATCCAAACCATAATAATTTAAAGTCCATAATGGGCTTCATTTGTTTAACAATTAGTTTGGCTTGCGATTCTGTCAACTCGGGGATCTCGCCCCTGCTTGCCCAAGCTTTGTTGTACACCGCACGGATCAATTTAGGCAAGGTATCCAATTCCTTTTTTGATAGATACCTGAAAGTATAGTCAGGATCCTTAGCAATTAATTCTGCTTTATCAAAAAGTTTTCCCGAAACCCCTCCCATTACCGGACGTCCAAATGTTAATTGATTAAAATATACCTGGAAGCCATAGTCTTCAAAAAGTTTCTTATAGTAAGGAAAGTTGTAATTACATAAATAATTGGGTTCCTTTTCAAATCCTTCGATTAACAAGCCCCACCAACGGTCACGATTTCCAAAATTAATGGGGCCATCCATTGCCTCCATTCCTTTTGACTGAAGCCATTCTTTACAGGCATCGAACAACATAAATGCAGCTTCCTTACTATCAATACAATCAAAAAAACTAAGGCCCCCTGTTGGCTGCTCATTACCCTTATTCACCGTTTTAGGGTTTACGAAAGCGGCTACACGTCCAATTATTTGGCCCTCGGTACTACGCAAAAGCCATCTTATACAATCTCCACCTTGCTTGAAAAGCTTGTTCTTATTCTTATCAAAAATTTCATTTATGTCCTTGTCCAGTGGCCTTATCCATTTGGGCTCGTTTCTATAGAGTGAAATAGGGAAAAGAAGAAATTCCCGGTCCAGACTTGCATTGTTAACTTCCTGAAGTATCATATGTTATACATCCATTCCAAAAATAACATTAAATGGAGATTGTCGCTAATTGGCCCTGTTAGGTAGTGTAATAATGAATGTAGTACCATTATCAGGCTCACTTTCAACCGATATGGTGCCGCCCAATTTATCTACGGCATTTTTAACAATGTAGAGACCTATCCCAGAACCATCGGCTTGTTCAGTAGCCCTGTAAAACATTTCAAAAATTCTTGTCAGATTCTCTTTTGAGATACCTATACCATTATCACTAAACCTTATATTCACATGTTCCTTTGTAATATCGACATCGATATAGATTAAAGTTTCTTTGAGGTCAACTCTCCTATATTTGATAGCATTAGAAAACAGATTTCGCAAAATTTCTGAAAGTCTCCATGGGTCGCTCATGAAACCTCCTCCTTTTACTTTTAAGCGATACGTTGCTGATTCAGCTCCTCTCAAATAATTCAAGTTTGAAAACGTTTCTCTTACTATTTCTTTGAAATCAACAGGCGCTATGCTCAGCTCCATTTTCAAGTTCTTAGAGTGGCTAAGCACATCGGTAATAAACTTATCTAACTGTTCTACTTTATTGCCAATAATTTTAATGTACTCTTTTAGGTCATCATCATTCTGCTCCATCCGGGCAAGATTAACCAGCCCCAAAACTGATGAAAGTGGCGCACGTAAATCGTGTGAGACCTTATACACAAAATTATCAAGTTCTGTATTTCTAACATTTAACTCATCTTCAATTGATTTCTGTACTGATATATCAACATATACACCATATATACCGATAGTTCTTTTTTCAAGTATAACCGGGAAGCCATAAATGATCACTGGAATTAACTTGCCCCCTCTTTGTGCTCTAACAGTTTCAATTATTGTAACTTCGTTATGAATTACTTTTCTGTTTAGTGATTCACCCTCTTCCAGTAAATTTTCAGGAACAATCACTGTATTTAGAGATTTACCTTTTATGTCAGCTTCTGAATAGCCAAACATCTTTTCAAATCCTTTATTTGATTGCATTACCAAATGGTGTTCGTCTAGTAGTACTACGGCCACCGGAGCATTTTGAAAAAGCTGAGTATACAATTTTTCGTTTTTCCTGATCGCGTCTTGCACACGCTTTCTTTCCGAAATATCATTTACCAAAGTCTGGCTTGCCGGACTATCGTTAAATTCAAAGGCCATTGATTTCACTTCTACATCTACCAAATCCCCATTGGCCTTATAGATTTGCAATTCCATTAAATCTGTAGACTTCCCCCCTTCAACTATTTTTTTTCTTTCGAGCATGGCATCATGGTATTGCTCTGGAACAAACTTCAGTACATTTTTCCCAATCAACTGATCAACGGATTGATAGCCGAGTATTTTTAAAAATTGTTGATTCACAAATTGTACGACTCCCTCAATATGTACAACCACTCCAAAAGGCAAATGCTCAATTAAATCCCGATGGCGTTTTTCACTTTCTCTCAATACTTTTTCAGAAAGCTTGCGAATGTGGAAATCCTGAAGTGTACCTACCCAGCGCAAGGCCTTGCCGTCTTTATCTCTTTCCACTACCTGGCCGCGCTCCATTATCCACCTCCACAAGCCTGTTTTTGTTTTGAATCGGTACACAGATTCATAAAACTCAGTCTTCCCTTTTACATGTGCACTTACCAGCTCCTTTACATAACCTGCGTCTTCGGGATGAATAAATTCAGACCAACGTTGATAATTATCCTCCAGTTCTTTCTGCGTATAGCCGAGTGTCCTGGCCCAATTTTCTGAAATGAAAATACTTTTGTCTTTGAAATTATAATCCCAAGAACCGAGATCAGCTCCCTTAAGGGCAAGCTCCAGTCTTTGTTGTGTTAGTTTCCTTTCTGTTATATCAGTAATTATACCGTGCCATAAAATTGCTCCATCCGGCTGTAATTCGGCACTTGATTTGGTCTCTATCCATTTGATCTCGTTACCTACCCGTATTCGTCCTTCCCATCTCCAATTCGCAGCTGATACATTACTGATATATGAAGAATTTTTAAATCCCTCCTTATCGTCCTCATGAATCAAGCCTTCAATAAGCTTGGGGTTCCTTAATATATCGCCCGGCAAAAGTCCTAACAATTGCTTAGTCTGCGGACTTATATAAATAAAGCGGCCTTCTCCCCCCTTTCGGACAGTGTATTCGTACACAACTCCGGGCAAATTATGTGTAATGCGATGAATAAGTTGTTGTACCTCAGTATCTCCCGTACCATAAATATTACTTACATCTCTAATCATACAAATTATGCCCGCCACGTTACCTGAACCATCTTTAATGGGGCTATATATGCATTGGTAATGCGTAGGCAAAAGCGTATTGCTAAAACTGAACATCTCGCCCGAAGCAGGAGTGCCAGTCTTAATAACTTTTTTAAGTAAATTCAGTTCGGCTAATGATGTAAATTGTGACAGCACATAATCAATGGTACTATCCGCAATTTTATTTTTATCAAATCCACTGGTTGACAAAAACGCATCGTTGTAAAAGATAATCTTTCCATTGGAGTTGCAAATCAAAACACCGTCCGGGTGCATATGAAACAAGCTTTCAAGCTCTTGAATATCTATGCTTAGTGAGGGCTGCAAAATGGAAATATGATTTGTGTAAAATTTCTAGTATTTGATAATTTTTCAACCCCCAATATAAGCAGTAATCAATTGCATTGAGTGAAATTTTTATTTTAGATAAGATTTGTGACATAATCACATCGAAAACCTTGAAACAAAAAAGCCATATAAAGCAAGCTTTATATGGCCTTGGAAAATAGCTTCTTAAGTGCTTAAGCCTTTAGTGCTTCGGCTCCTGCTACAATCTCCAAAATCTCTTTTGTAATGGCCGCTTGTCGCGTACGGTTGTAGCTTAACCTAAGCTCTTTTAACAACTCTCCTGCATTTTCGGTAGCCTTATCCATTGCTGTCATTCTGGCTCCATTTTCAGAGGCATTAGATTCAAGCAATGCCTTAAACAACTTTACCTTTAGCGACTTAGGAACAAGGCCAACAATAATATCTTCCCGATTAGGTTGATAAATATAATTTGTTGAGGCGTTGGGCTCATCTGATGCAGCAGGGAGCACCGGAAGAAATGTTTCAGCTCTTAAAATTTGTGTAGCAACGTTCTTAAATTCATTATAGACAATCACAACCTTATCAAATTCTTTGTTCTGAAAAGCAACCATGATACGATTAGCAATCTTGGAAACTTCCTCAAAATTGAGATGTGAAAAAATGTTCCAATATTCACTAATTTGTTTTGCCTTTCTTCTTACAAAAAATTCACTTGACCTTTTGCCCAGTGGTAAAATGCTAACATTACCCTTCTCAAATTGAGATTTATACTCTTCCTGAATTAATTTAATGGTTGCTTTAAAAATACTTGAGTTAAATGAACCGCAAAGGCCTCTGTCGGAGCTCACTACTACAATGAGTACTTTATTAACTTCTCTAACATCATTATACCAGGCTTTTTGTTCATTGTCTTGTGAAGACGATAGATTGCTAAGCAAAAAATCCAGCTTTTGTGCAAAAGGGCGCATTTGTATAATGCGGTCCTGCGATTTACGCAATTTCGCTGCGGCAACCATTTTCATTGCCTTCGTGATCTGCTGGGTTGAGATCACCGAACTAATCCTGTTTTTAACTTCTTTTAAGTTTGGCATTTTCCAAACACTATTTCAGGGGCTTATAATGCCCGTAGTTATACATTAATATTTTCCTGCAAGATCAAGCGCAACTGACTTCACCGTAGCTATATCCTGATCTTCTAATTTACCACTTCGGAATGAATCAAGTATTTGACGATGTTGCGCCCTTAGCAAGCCAAGGAATTCCTTTTCGAACTCCCTTACCTTCTCAACCGGAACCTTGTCAAGATAGCCTTTGGTAGAAGCCAGGATAATCGCTACCTGTTCCTCTACAGATACCGGTGAATACTGGCCCTGCTTTAATACTTCCAGGTTTCTACGGCCGCGCTCAATGGTTAATTTTGTTGCCGCATCAAGATCAGATCCGAATTTTGCGAAGGCTTCCAATTCACGAAATTGTGCCTGATCAAGTTTAAGTGTACCCGCCACTTTCTTCATCGACTTAATTTGAGCAGAACCACCCACGCGCGATACAGAAATACCTACGTTAATCGCTGGCCTTATGCCCGAGTTAAATAAGTTCGTCTCAAGAAATATCTGTCCATCCGTAATGGAGATTACGTTGGTAGGGATATAGGCGGACACATCACTGGCCTGAGTCTCAATAATTGGAAGGGCTGTAAGGGAACCTCCACCTTTCACTTTTGATTTGAGTGATTCGGGTAAGTCGTTCATTTGAGCTGCAATTCCATCGTTATTGATAATCTTCGCAGCGCGCTCCAATAAACGTGAGTGTAAATAAAATACATCGCCCGGATATGCTTCACGTCCGGGGGGTCTTCTCAATAATAAAGATACCTCGCGGTAAGCAACCGCTTGTTTTGAAAGGTCATCATAAATTACCAATGCTGGTCTTCCGGTATCGCGAAAAAACTCACCAATAGAAGCCCCGGTAAATGGGGCGAAGAACTGCATAGGGGCAGGATCTGAAGCTGCCGCGGAAACAATAACAGTATAAGGCATTGCTCCGGCTCTTTCCAATGAAGCAACTACTCCTGCTACGGTAGATGCCTTTTGTCCAATGGCAACATATATACAATAAACCGGCTCACCCTTCTCGTAAAATTCTTTTTGATTGATAATGGTATCAATGGCAACCGCTGTCTTTCCGGTTTGCCTATCGCCAATGATTAATTCCCGCTGGCCTCGCCCGATTGGAATCATTGAATCAATCGCTTTGATTCCGGTTTGTAAAGGTTCATTTACAGGCTGACGGAAAATTACACCGGGTGCCTTACGCTCGAGTGGCATTTCAAACAACTCTCCTTTGAGTGGTCCTTTACCATCAATAGGTTTGGCGAGGGTATCTACTACCCTGCCCAACACACCTTCACCTACATTAATAGAAGCTATCTGCCTGGTGCGCTTCACAGTATCTCCCTCTCTTATTCCCTTTGACTCCCCTAACAATACAGCGCCTACGTTATCCTCTTCAAGATTTAGCACAAGGGCTTTAAGTCCATTTTCAAACTCAAGCAATTCGCCTGACTGTGCTTTTGATAATCCATAAATTCGGGCCACACCATCACCTACCTCAAGTACGGTTCCAACTTCTTCAAGTTCAGCTTCGGTGCGGGCATTAGAGAGTTGCTCTCTCAAAATGGCTGATACTTCATCTGGTCTAATTTGTGCAACTGACATGGTATAAAATTTAAAATTCTTTTATGTAAGGATTTTTAGAAAACTTTAACTGCAAAGCTTTCAGTTTACTCTTAATAGTGGCATCAACTTGTCTGTCTTCGATAGTCAACAAAAACCCACCAATAATATTTTCTTCGGTCGACTCTAATAATTCAACCTGATTTTTACCCCCAATCTTACTTATCATTTTTGTTACTTCCTTTCTATTGGAATCATCCAGGGGAAATACTGTAGTAATGGAAGCTCTTTCAATACCTTTAAACTTATTGTAAGCTAAGTGAAATTCTTTCGCAAGCTCCGGCAGCAAGGATTCACGATTCTTTCGTGTAATGATATCGAAGATCGCTGAGGTAAGGCTGTGTGTTCTCTTTCCAAACAAAGCAGTCAATATTTCTCTCTTCTTGAAATGACTGATTATCGGATTGCGCAGCATCATAGTAAATGCACGGTTCTCTTCACAAACCTTTGCAAAAAGCTGCATGTCTGCATGTACAGGCTCAAGTGCATTTTGCTCTATAGCAAGCTCAATCAATGACTTTACATACCTGGAAGCAACTTTTGACATCTACCTAGTTAAGTTTTAATTCCTTGATATACGTTTGAATAAGCTCTTGCTGCGATTTATCTGAAGCAAGGTTCTTTCTTAACAATTTCTCAGAAACCATCAGGGCCAATTCTGCCACCTGTACTTTAATTTCAGTAAGCGCTGCCTGTTTTTCTGTATTAATGGCTTGGCGGGCATCTTGCAACATTTTATCTACCTGTTTGCCGGCATCAATTTTTGCATCATCGTGTATGCGTTGCGCTGCCTGACGGGCTTCTTTCAAAATCCTATCGCGCTCCTCCCTGGCTTGCTTCAAAATCTGCTCATTTTCAGATTTAAGTTGAGACATTTCCTCTCTTGCTTTTTGAGCCGTATCGAGGGCTTCCTGTATAGAAGTCTCCCTTTCTTTCAGAGAAGTTAAAATGGGCTTCCATGCGAGTTTAGAAAGAAGAAAAACCAGCAGAATAAATACTATCGCCTGCCAAATAATTAGACCTGTGCCTGGTGTTAATAAGTCCATAACCTTTTAAAAATATTTTAACTTGAAATCAAGGATACTCTCATAAACTTAAAAAAGAAACCCGCCAAAACCCATTGCTTTGGCAGGGTTTCATTGACATTAACCTAATGTCCAAATCAGCAAACAAATAACAAGCGCAAAAAGAGCTGCCACTTCGATAAGAGCTGCTATGATTAACATAGCACCACGAATCGTATTCGCGGCCTCAGGTTGGCGAGCCATACCTTCCATGGCAGCACCACCAATCTTACCAATGCCAATACCAGCGCCAATTGCAGCCAGTCCGGCACCGATACCAGCGCCCATAATTGCGTAGCCGATGTCCAATAAAATTGCTAACAACATAGTTTAAATTTATTTAAGTGAAACAAAAATTCTTAATGATGCTCGTGTTCTTCAGTAGCCATCCCAATGTACACCGATGAAAACAAGGTAAAAACATATGCCTGAATACCGGCCACTAATATCTCTATCAAATTAATGAACAAAACAATTAAACTTGAAACCGAACCAACAATTACACTCTGAAAGATAAAGGCAAGACTTATTAAACTCAAAAGAACAATATGTCCGGCTGTAATTGCTACAAATAATCTGACCATTAGTGAAAATGGTTTTGTAAATATTCCGATTAATTCGACCGGCAAAATCACAAAACGTAATAGAAGAGGCACTCCTGGAGTCCAAAATATGTGTGACCAATAAGCTTTATTTCCGCTGAAGTTGGTAATGAAGAAAGTAAAAACGGCCAGGACCAGGGTGACCGCTATGTTGCCTGTAAGATTTGCCGCACCGGGCAGCAATCCTAAAATATTACCAAACAAAATGAAGAAGAACAATGAGAGTAAATAAGGAAGGTACTTTTCGTAATGATGTCCTATGTTCGGCTTAACTATTTCGTCTTTTACAAAGATAATGATGGGCTCGAAAAATGACTGAATCCCCTTGGGCGCCTTACCTTGATTTTGTTTATAACCTTTAGCAACAAAATAAAATACCAGTAAAAGAATCATGGTTGTTAAAAACAACATTGCGACATTCTTGGTAATGGAGAGATCAAACACATGAGCCCCTGACGCTACCAGGTAAATATGGTTGTGGTCTAACCTGTAGCCATTATAATCAACTACATTGTGATGATCATCGTAAAAATTTGATGAGGAAAATATATCAAGGCCACGCTCGGCTGAGTACACAATTACAGGCAGATAAAGGGTGCCGTAATGGCCATCCCAAAAGTGCCATATATGGTCATCCATTACGTGATGTAAAATCACTTCACTGGCATTAAAACCTTCTGATTCATCGGCCTGATTAGCTGCCTTAGAATTAAAAGAAGCCAAAAGGGCAAAAAAGATAAGAAAAGTAGGTATAAAACGTCTAAAATTATACTGAAAAACGCTCATTTAAGCCAGATTGGGGGGTTAAAAATCCGATTGCAAAGGTATGAATTAAGCTATCAGAAAAAAGATTTTCAGAAATTTTTCTTGACCTCTCTAAGGCGCTGATCTTCATTGATTTTAATGAACACCAAAACCGTCTCGACTAAAGTAAAACTGATGTAAATAGTGAAGAAGAAAATCACGTTGGGAAGTGCGCCTGGGGTATCAAGTACTATCATCACAAGATTATAACCCAGGTAGATCAAAAGCTTGACTACCATTATCAGCAGAAAAAACTGCACAAAGTTTTGCGGGTGAGATTTCGTAAGGTAAAGCGATACGACATGAACACCCGTAGTCAATAATAACAAGATGATTAAGGTAGGCCAAAGAAAACTAGGTAAGGTCATCCAATAGCCCAGGTACTGCCCATAGAATGTCATCGCCAGCACCAGTGTAAGAATGCCGAAAAGTATGAGAAAAAACTGGAATATTGGCTTGCGCATAGAGATCATTCTGAATTGATGGATCGGTAAAGCATAATCATTAAGCCGATGAATGCAAAAAGTATAAGCCCCAACAGCGCAAATGGGAACTTCCACTCCATGTATTTGTCAATGGAATAACCAGCCCAACCTGCCAAAGCCAGTGTGGCCAACAATTGAATAGCTAGACCTGAATACTTTAAATAAGTGTTAGTAGCTCCTGGCTTCTTGCTTGACTTCGGATTGCTGTCTGAGCCCATTATCGCCTATTTTGATATCTTTAACGGTGGCGCCCATCTTACAGCTTCCGTTAAAAACTGCACCTGATTCTACAATAAGCTTACTGGTAACGATGTCGCCATGCACCACTGCAGTTGATTTTAAAACGAGGAGGTCCGTTGTCTCAATACGACCTTTAACCTCACCTTCAACATCTGCATTTTGAGCAACGATATTGCCATCGATATAAGAGGAATGTCCCAGAGCTATTTTAGATTTTGACTTTACGTGGCCAATTACCTTTCCTTCAATACGGATGTTACCGTAGGTTTCAATATTCCCTTCGAGTGTAGTGCCTTTGCCAATGTTGTTGCTGGAGTTGCTAAGTTCTTCGGCAGCTTTCTTTTCTTCTTTAGAGTTAAACATATCCGTTTATTAGTTTAAAAAGTTACAAATTCTTCCGGATCAACCGGATTGCCATTATACCAAAGTTCGAAATGAAGGTGAGGGCCATCCGTCATCTCTCCACTGTTACCTACTATAGATATGATTTCGCCCGCATTTACAAAATTACCAACTTTTTTCATCAATTCAGCATTGTGCTTATAAACCGAGATCAGGTTAGCCCTGTGCTGTATTGCTATTACATAGCCTGCATCCTGTGTCCATGAGGCCATAATCACCGTACCGTCTGCAATGCACTTGACCGGTTCATTTTTTCTAGCCACCACATCCACCCCAAAATGCCCTTTTCGCATATCAAACCGGTCTGAAACAAAACCTGTAAGGGGGGAGAAGAAGAAAATCTCCTGAAGTTCTCTGAATTGCCCACCGGTTATTGCCGTAATTGATAAGTCAGATTTCTCAAAATCGGCTCTGAACTGAGAATCAACCTCCGAGAGTGTCATGTCAAAGCTTTTACTCAATACCAGTTCAGCATTTAGGCTTGCCGGATCAGTAAAAATTTCAGCAGTATCACCACGAAGTACCCTTTGTAAATCATAAATGAATCTGGCCTTTCTCAAATCTTCATCTGCGAGCGAATCTACTTTCACTGCCAACTCGTAAAGCATTTTATTTGCTTCAATTTGTGCATGCCTGGGGTCAAACCACTGTGCCAGTAGTGTTTGCACCAGAAAGAGACTCATAGCAAACACAACAATAAATATCGAAACCGTGAAAAGTATTAACTTAGCATAGGTAAACCCAAAGGTTGTTTTCTCTGCAAGGTTTTCCTCGTTTCTGATAATCAAAAGGTACTTGGTGGTGAGCCAGTTAGATAATGTCTTATTTGCCTTCAATAGCTTTGAGAATTTGCGTAAAATTAGATAATCCCTACGATTTATGTATAAAATCGGCTTTTTCTGCGTTTCTTATTGAACAAATTAAACGCTTTGTTTCCCCGTTTAAATATGCGTAAAACCTTAATTTTTGGAGTTTTTTCAACCCTTATGGCCTGTTCGGCTGAGAAAACTGGCATATTACACAGGACCTTTCATAATACAAC
Organism: uncultured Roseivirgaceae bacterium; assembly: GCA_964626095.1. Lineage (GTDB taxonomy): Bacteria > Bacteroidota > Bacteroidia > Cytophagales > Cyclobacteriaceae > DAOLDI01. The sequence continues at coordinate 14,445 of CAZVFM010000002.1, forward strand.
TGCTCATTATAACGCCTATTATTATTCAAAAGAGAGGATTAGGGAGATAGAAAAGACCATCGACAGGGGTTTTGAACAGGACTTTAACAAAGTGCTTCGGCTCTACCCGGCTTTAGATTCTACTCTGGCCAAACAATATAAAAAAGACTCGGAAGAGGCCATAAAGAAAGCTTCCATCGCCATTGAGCGCCACCCTAACAGCAAATGGGTGGATGATAGCTACATCATGGTTGGCCTTGCCCGTATGTATGATTACGATTTTGTTAATGCGGTTCAAACATTTAAGTACGTTAACACAAAAAGTAAAGACCATCCTACACGTCACCAGGCATTAATTTATTTGCTACGAACATTTACTGAAAGTAGTGATTTTCAAAATGCAACTGCAGTATCCGACTATTTGCGAAAACAAAAACTTAACAAGACTAATCTTAAGAATTATTATTTGCAGAACGCCTACTTATATCAGGTGACTGGTGATTACGATAAGATGATTTTTAATTTAACAGAGGCTGAGCCCTATTTAAAAAGAAAAGATAACCATGGTCGCATTTATTTTATCATCGGGCAGGTTTACCAGGAACTAGGCTTTGAGTCTGAAGCCCACCGTTTTTACAGAAAGTGTTTGGGAACCAATCCGCCATACGAACTTGATTTTTACGCCAGACTCAATATGGCACAAGTTACTGAGCTCTCCAGTAAAAGTGACATAAGAACCGCAAGGAAGCACTTTAGCAAATTGTTAAAAGACAAAAAAAACCGGGATTTTAAAGACAAAATATATTTTGAGATGGCCGAGTTTGAGTTTAAGCAAGGTAATCTTGAAGAATGTATTGAGCACTTTAATTCATCAGTTCGTAATGGTAAGAACAATAGAGTGAAAGGTGAATCATATTTACGTCTGGGTCAAATCTATTATGACTCCATCAAAAATTATGAAACCTCAAAAGCCTATTACGATAGTGCATTAACTACACTTCCTCAAGACTTTGACAACTACACCAAACTTCAAGAGCGGCAGAAAATACTTGCTGATTTTGTTGAACAAATAAAAACCATTCAATTACAAGACAGCTTACTCCGACTCGCCAAAATGGACACAGCTTCCGTACGAAAAACGTTTGAAGAATTTATAGATGCTGAAGAAGCTGCTAAAGTAGTGGATAAGAAAAAAGCACGAAGATTAAGCAGAACTTCATCATCAAGCACTTCTGGATTTTTTGAAACAAGTTCATCAACAGCAACTTCTGAATGGTACTTCAGCAATCAGTCGGCCATTGCCTTAGGTCAAAACGAATTTCAAAGGGTTTGGGGAAACTTGACTTTGGAAGACAATTGGAGACGCTCGACAAAAACTTTCATTGCACGAGAAACAGGCGCGAGTGGTCTGGCAGAATCTGAAGATGGACTTCCTCCTGAGGAAACCCAAATTACTGATGCCGCACCACTTGACAAAGCCTCGAGAATTACTTCAATGATGGCCGGAATACCTAAGACCGAAGAACAACAAAAGGCTGCATTACAGAAAATAGAAGATGCAACATTCAAACTTGGTGATATTTATTATTTTCAATTAAATGAAAAATCGAATGCCTACAACACTTTTGATAATTTACTAGGTCGATTTCCTGAAACTGAGTACGAACCCGAAGTGCTGTATAAGCTTTATTTGCTTGCAAAAGATCTGAACAATGAAAATGAAGATACGTATGCAAACGCTTTAAAGTTGAAACATCCAAATTCACCATTCACAAAAATATTGATCAACCCCAATTACCTCGCAGAAAGCAGCGTAATTGCCGAGCAACAAAAAATAATGTATCGTGAGGCTTATGAACTATTCAAGGAGGAAGAATATCGACTTGCGTTAATCAAGCTAGATGATGCTATTGCAAGAGCTGAAACTTCTTTCAGCCCAAATCTTGAAATGTTGAAAATCCTTATCATTGGAAAAACGGAAAACATTTTTCAGTACCAACTTCAGTTGGATAATTTCATTAAGAAGTATTCTGAAGCAAAGGAAAAGACTTATGCCGAAGAGCTACTAAGTGCATCAAGAGATGTACAAAAGAAGTTGGAAACGATGAAGGGCATAAATTATCTCAGCTATTTTGATGAGCCCCATTATTTTGTTTTACTCTATAAAAACAGTGATAAAATAGGTAGTGTTGTGTTAGCTGCTATTGATCAATTTGATCGGGAAATTTACACCGTATCCAAGCTTACCACAAGCACCATGTACTATAACGATGACTATGCATTGATTCTGGTTTCTGAACTAAAGGGGAAATCCGAAGCAATGAAATATCATCGGGAAATCAATCTAAGCTTAAGCCAAAATAAAAATCTGATAAACTTAAAATTCAATAAATTTGTAATTAGCAAGGATAATTTTGATATCTTCTATCGCACTAAAGGCTTAAGTGAATACATTAAATTTTTTGAAAAGAACTACATCGATGGACTATAAGAAATTTTTTACATCAGAAAGCAAATGGTTCAAAAGGGGGTTTTTCGTTTTCTGGATTGTTTTTTTTCTTACTGCAATTGGCATTCCTCTATACGTTCTTTCTGTTGGCAATAACTGGATGGGCCTTTATGGTGGCATGCCTAGCATTAGGGCATTGGAAAATCCAGAGAATGACTTGTCCTCGGAATTAATTTCTGCAGATGGTGTCTCACTGGGGCGATACTTCAGGTATAACAGAAGCCAGGTAGGATTCCACGAACTTTCTGATGAGCTGGTAAATACCTTAATGATTTCTGAAGACCACCGGTTTTATAGTCATTCCGGTCTGGATTTTATTGCCTATATGAGGGTACTAAAGGGGCTCATTACATTTAATCCGGCCGGTGGGGGAAGTACCATAACCCAGCAATTGGCAAAGAATCTGTTTCGTACACGCGAAGGCGAACTTGATGGCAAAATCGCAGAAGCAGGCTGGATACCTTCATTCATTAAAAGTAAACTGCTGCTTGTATTTAGAAAAACAAAAGAGTGGATCATTGCGGTAAGATTAGAAACCAATTTTACCAAAGAAGAGATCATTGCCATGTACCTTAACACAGTTGATTTTAGCAGCAATGCATACGGTATAAAGGTTGCGTCTGAAACTTATTTCAATAAACACCCTAAAGATTTAAACCTTCAAGAGTCTGCCTTATTGGTCGGCATGCTACAAAGGGTGACCTATTTCAACCCGGTTCGAAATCCAGAGAATGCGCTAAAAAAACGAAACGAAGTTTTGTATAAAGTTCACAAGCACGGGTATAAAATCAAAACCATAATTGATTACGATTCCGTAAAATCGCTACCCATTGAATTAGAATATAATGTTGAAAACCAGAACAAGGGGTTGGCTACTTACTTTAGAAGTGTAATCGGGCCCGAACTGAGAAGGTGGTGCAATGAGAACAACATTGATTTATACGAATCGGGCTTAAAAATTTATACTACTATCGACAGCAGAGTACAGCAATATGCCGAAAATGCTGTGAGCTCTCATATGAAAGTACTTCAGCAAATTTTCGATGAGCATTGGAAGGATCGCAACCCATGGATTGATGACGATAAAAAAGAGATTCCAAACTTTCTCAACATGCGTATAAAACAAACTGATGCTTATAAAAAGTATGTAGAAAAGTATGGGGTGGATTCCGACTCAGTGATGATTATGTTAAAGACTAAGAAACCAATGACTATTTTCTCTTGGGATGGTGAGATTGATACACTCTTTAGCTCGTACGATTCTCTAAACTATTACAAAAGATTTTTACATACCGGTCTTATGGCGATGGATCCACAAACCGGAAGCATTAAGGCGTGGGTTGGAGGCATTGAGCATAAATACTTTAAGTACGACCATGTGCGGCAAGGCAAGAGACAGCCTGGCTCTACATTCAAACCCTTTGTTTATGGTGCAGCTATTGAAAATGGGTATGCCCCTTGTTACGAATTATTTGATGTTTCTCCCGCCTTTAAAGTCTCTGAAGGTGTTTGGCACCCACCAAATTCAGACGGCAGCAGGGGCTCAGGTAAAAAAATGAATTTGCGTCAAGCCATGGCGCGTTCAGTCAACTCAATTACTGCGCAAATCATGCAGGCAACAGGTGAAAAAAACGTGGTTGAGTTTGCTCATAGGGTTGGCATAGTAAGTCATCTTGATCCTGTTCCCTCGCTTTGCTTAGGCACTAGCGATGTTTCAGTTTATGAACTAGTAGGTGCCTATAGTACTTTTGTTAATGGTGGTATATACACCGAGCCCTACTTCATTACAAGAATTGAAGATCGGCACGGAAACGTTTTGGCAAACCCCGTTCCTAAAACCAGACAAGCTATAAGCGAACAAACTGCCTATAAAATGATTTATATGTTAAAAGGCGGTGTTGAAGAACAGGGCGGAACATCAGGCGGCTTAAGTATCGAATTAAAAATAGATAATGAAATTGGAGGCAAAACCGGAACAACCAACAATGCTTCTGATGGATGGTATGTTGGCGTAACAAAAAATCTTGTTACCGGTATATGGGTAGGTGGTGATGAAAAATTTATTCATTTTAGAGAATGGGGTTTAGGACAAGGTGCCAGGACTGCAAGGCCCATCTGGGAAATTTTCATGAAAAATATCTATGATGATAAAGACCTTGGTTATTCAAAAGGTCAGTTCAGAAGACCCACCTCAGGGATTGATGTTTCGCTGGATTGCAGCAAATATATCATTGAAGGCGACACCCTTGAAATTGACGAGGAAGTTTGGGATATTGATAATTAGGATACAACATGCCGGATAAAATAACCAAGCCGGATTACTCACAACTTCCTGAGCTTTCTGGTATTTACCGATTCTATAATTCCGATGACGTGCTCATTTACATTGGTAAAGCCAAAAATCTAAAAAAACGCGTCAGCAGTTATTTTAATAAATCAAATGCGCTTAATAGAAAAACGATAAAACTTGTTTCTGAGATTCAGAAAATAGAATTCACTATAGTAAATACTGAATTTGATGCATTATTGCTTGAAAACAATTTCATAAAGCAATACCAACCAAAGTATAACATCCTGCTCAAGGATGATAAAACTTTTCCTTACATAAGTATTTTAAAAGAACCGTTTCCAAGAATAATTTCTACCCGCAAGTATGAGGAAGGAAAAGGGGAGTACTTCGGACCGTTTTCATCTGTGCATGCAATGAATAATGTGCTGGTGCTTATTCGTAAGCTCCATAAAATACGTACCTGCAATTACTTACTTAGCCCCGAAAATATTAGAGGAAGAAAATTTAAAGTCTGTCTTGAATACCACATTGGCAATTGCCGTGGCCCATGTGAAGCGTTTCAATCAGCAGATGAGTACCAAAAAGAAATTGATCAGGCCAGAAACATTATTAAGGGTAAATTAAGTATCGTGGCAGAGCACTATAAAGAAAATATGAATGCTGCTGCCGAAAAACTTGACTATGAAAAGGCCCAACACTTTAAGTCAAAGTTGGAAATCCTTGAAAAATTCCAAGCCAAATCAACTGTCGTTAACCACCAAATGACCGACATTGATGTATTCAGCATTGTGAGCAACGAAAGTAATGCCTATGTAAATTTTATTCAGGTAAAGGAGGGCGCGATAATCTTTAGCAAAAATTTCGAAATCAAAAAGAAGTTGGAAGAAACAGACGAGGAAATATTAACTACTGCCGCAAGTGACATAAGACAAACCTATAAAAGTGAAAATCCATTAATTCTAAGCAACGTTCCGCTTTCGGTGATAGATAATAATTGCACAAACCAAGTACCTCAAATAGGCGACAAAAAAAAGCTTCTCTTACTCTCCAACAAAAATGTGCTACAGTTTAAACAGCAAAAAGAAATCAATAAAACTGAACAAAAGCAAAAAATTAGTGAATCAGTTCAGTTGTTGAAAAAAGATTTACGTTTAGAAAATCTTCCTTTGGTTATCGAATGCTTTGATAATTCCAACCTGCAAGGTTCAGCGCCAGTAGCTGCAATGGTACAATTTGTGAACGGAAGGCCTAATAAAAAGAATTACAGAAATTTCAATATAAAGACCGTGCAAGGGCCTGATGATTATGCCTCGATGCATGAAATTATTTCACGCAGGTACAGTAAGCTTCTTGAAGATAATTCTCCATTACCTGGGCTTATTGTTGTCGATGGGGGCAAGGGACAATTAAGTAGTGCTGTGCAAGCACTTAAAGAGCTTGGTATTTATGGTAAAATCCCCATTATAGGGATAGCAAAGAAGCTCGAAGAAATCTATTTTCCTGATGACAGCCTGCCCTTGCACCTGAATAAAAAATCGCCCTCTTTATTTCTTTTACAAAAGATACGAGACGAAGCTCATCGCTTTGCAATAAAATTTCATCGAAACAAAAGAAGCAAAGGTTCACTAACTTCTGGTTTGAGTAATGTCAAGGGAATAGGAAGATCAACGGAACAAAAATTACTGAAAGCATTCAAAAGCTGGGATCGCATCAAAATGCTTTCACTTGATGTGCTTAGCAATGAAATAGGCGAATCGAAAGCAAAAATTATCTATAACACAATAAAAAAGGAGGCTTAAGCCTCCTTTAAATTCTTTCTATCAAAGAGATCAAAACTCCCAAAGGTTATGCTCTCTCTCCATTAATTTCATCTCAGCCCACTCACGTGCCATGATCGCCTCAATATAAGGGCGGTTATTTAACGTTCCGTACTGTGCGTTAAGGTCATCGTCTTCTGGGTTCTCCACTTTGTAGATTGATCCCTTAAAGAGTCTCAGCTTAAAAGCGTCTTCGAAATTCTTATTTTCTGCTGTATTGTTTCTATTAAACCATATCGCTTCGTCAGGATGGTTACGAAAAACCTGCACAAGGTCTTTATACTTGTACCAACCCAACTGGACATCAATATTACCTCTCTCAAAGTTTTCGGATCCAGGAACAATTGGCCGGATCGCCTGAACATCATAGTATAATCTTGATCTTCGTTTATCAAAAATAATGTCTTCAACTACTTCGAGAATTTTAATCTGATTAGGGGCAAAATCCTGAGCTTTTCCAACGGTAGTAAGCTGCCAATAATCACCCTCTGTCAATTCGGGGTCTTGGCCTCTGCTGTCAACTATTGCTACATAGTTCTTACCATTATGTGTGCGGTAGTCCCCTTCATAAACATTCTCTGTAGGGCTCCAAATATCCATTACCTGTGCAGCTCTTGCTTGCAATCTGTCGAATACCATTTCTTTGGGCATCAGGGTGGTTAATGAATCCGACATATACACCTCTGAAATTTCACCCGACTTCACCGCCTCAATGATCAACTTTCCAATTTCTCCTCCTCGTGCAAAGAAGCCTTTATTCTGTTTTTCGCTTAAATCAATTATTCTCCAAACCCGTACTTTATACAAGTGTTCGTATTTAGCGATTGGTTCTACAGAATTCGGATTATACTGATCTGAAATTTCCTGCGCATTCAAGCTTGGAATAACAAGAACTGCACTAACCAAAAACAGACTGTATGCAAATATTTTCTTCATAATTATTTAATTGGAATCTGAATAATTCCTTCTGAACCATCAACACCCACTCTTTCGGCCTCACCTTTGTAATTTCTTCGTTCCACGGTTCTAATATCTATTACTATAACATCTCCAGGGCGCGCCTGATTTCTCCATGCTCCTATTTCAACGTTCTCATTGGTAAAAGATTGTTGAGCCTGAGGAGAAGTTCCGCGCACTAAGGCCACGTCAATTCTTCTTACCCTGTAATTGGCATCATTAGGTGCTTCCTCTTTAAAGTTTGGATCTGCATCTGCCGTTACACGTATTGAGCTAAGTGTTGCAGCTCTTATTCCCTCTTTAAGACTTATTTCTGTAGAACCACTTCTGGCAATATATCTTGGTTTGGGGATATTTCTTACATTAAAAGTCTCAGTTCCAAGTACGAGACCTGAGTTGGAAATAGTAACACTACATTCGCGTTCTGAAGGAACAACAATCGCTTGACCTATACGGCTTCCCTTTTCAATTACAGCCCCTCGAGCCGAAAATGTCGGGTTATAATCGGTGCCTAAAGTAGGTACTTCAAAATTCACCAGGTTACCACAATTTCTATATAAATTTGGTCTGTTACCTGTGGTTACCCTAATCACCGGTTTTACCACAAAGTACTCTACCTGATCAATGTATTCATTACTATTCAGCACTATCTTGGCTTCGAAGGTTTGTCTTGATGTATTTGCGGCATCATAACTTGTTGCACTTGCTACAAACTCTACCTTACCCATCTTTATCCCTGTTTTTGGATCATCTACAACCGGAATGGGTTGTCCATTTCTAAACATCTCTGGAGCAGCTGCTTTGGAGGATGCTGCAATAAACATGTCGGCAACAAATTTTGCCCCGGCAGCCACTGTATTGCTATTCGCCCTTACCATTGGTACCAAGTCTTCAAACTTAACAATCGCAGCATCGGCATCCTGAGCTAACTTTCCCAAGGCTTTGCCCTCTTGTTCAAGCATTTCAACTTGCATTTGTGTTACAGATACAAGTCCAGCAACTGTAGGCGTGCTGTAGAATGTTATAGTTAAAAAGTCTTTGTTTTGATGGTCTGGGTTATTCTTAAAAAATTCGATCTCTTTTGCGGGCTTTGCCAACACATCCATATCAGTTCCTGCAATTTTGTTAAGCTCATTTGTGTAATCATTCACATCCTTTTCAAACTGCTTGCCCACAGGTGTACTTAACATCATGTTCGCCACTTTGTCGTAATCGGTTACTCCCTTAGGAATGCCGGTTTCTTCATCCTTTCCACCAGAAACCTCTACCATTTTAACTTTATACTCATCCAACTTTTTTAATGTATTGCGGGTGTGTTCGCGCACTAGTTTGGCCTGTTCGGCTGCTTTTAAAACTTTCTCACTTTTGGTTTCAGAAGCTGCTTTAAGGATGTTATTTAAAATGTCTGTATTCTTAGATTCTGATTCCACCACCAGTTCTTCTAAGGTAGCATTGATAACCAGGAATTTATCCAATACGGCTGTACTTACGTTGAGTGCCAACAGTGCAGTCAACACCAAGTACATCATACCTATCATCTTATCCCGTGGTGATTGTTTACCTCCTGCCATAATCTATTAGGGTAATAAGGTTTATAAATTTTTAATTTTCAATTATGCCTGTCCTCCGCCTTTCATGGCAGTAAGCATGCTTCCGTAAACCTTATTCAGCGAAGTAAGGTTGTCAGTAAGTTTGCCCATTTCGTTGGTGAACTTGGTTGTATTCTCACCAACTTTTGTCAAGCCTTGCATAGCGCCTGTTAGGCTTTCGTAGAACTTGTTCATGTTCTTCACATGTGTATCAGCATCTTTCAACTCCATCTCATAAGTTGCGTTAAGCAACTGCAGGTTCTTGGCAGCTGATTTCAATTGTTCGTGATAATCTTTTGCGGTTGAAGAAGCAGAAGCCATATCTGACATGGCTTTCATCGTAACATCGTACGACTTATTCATATCCGTTAAAGTCTTGGCGGCAGTTTTAACATTATTGGCATATTCGTTTGTGGCAACAGCTGCATCAGCTAGATTTGACATCTTAGATGCAGAGGTGGCCAGATTTTGTAATCCCTTGCCTAGGTTATCCAATAGGTTTTGATCGACCTTTGCAGTTTTAAGCATGTCATCCATTTTTACCAAAGGAGAATCTCCGGCTCCCTGACGGTTTGATATTCGAGGGGCTGCTGCTGCTCCTTCAAAATCTTCTGACAGTTCAGGATATACTTTTGACCAGTCAGGATCTTTGTGAGCTGGCTCAAAGGCGCTTAGGAAAAATATAATTGCCTCGGTGCTTAGGCCAAGCATTAGCATTTGGTTTGCACCTTCTAAGTGAAGGATTTTAAACATCGCACCAACAATTACCACCGCAGCACCAATACCGTAAACCTTGGGCATGATGGTTTTGAATAGTAACTCGGTAAATCCGCCTTTCTTTTTTGCCATTTTAGTATAAGTTTAAGTTTTTGCTAATCAAGCTTAAATATAAATAGAGTTTTCAATTATTAAAATTCAGCTCCTGATGAACGCCCAAGATGAGTCATTGCACACCTGAATCCTATATAGGCTCTTGTTGAGTCTTTAAATTCGTAGGTACGCGTTCCAGTTTCCAGATAATATGCTACATCTTTCCATGATCCTCCCCTTATTACTTTTCTTGAAGGTTTGTTGGGATTGTAACGTGGATGATTTGGATTGGTCTCAGGATCAATGTATTGAGGATTCAAATCCCAAACGGTAGGAACAGAGGCTGCATAGAAATCATCCAGGCACCACTCTGAAACATTCCCGGCCATATCATATAATCCGTAGTCGTTGGGGAAGTAAGACATTACTCGCGCGGTATAGGCAAATCCATCATCATAAAAATTACCTCTACCGGGTTTGAAATTTGCCAATAAACATCCCTTGGAGTTTCTAATGTATGGATTACCCCAAGGATATTTTGCCAAATCACGGCCACCCCTTGAGGCGTATTCCCATTCCGCTTCATTAGGTAACCTGAAATCAGGCATAGGGAAGTCACCTACGCTTTTCCTGTAATCATTCCAATAAGCCGTTCTCCATTTACAAAAGAACACGGCAGCATCCCAATTTACACCCACTACTGGGTAGTCATCGTAACCGGGATGCCAGTAGTAATAATCTTGAACCGGGTCACCCATATGATGGGCAAAATCCTTAACCCAGGAAGTTGTGTCAGGATAGTATTTTGTGCGAAACTCTTCCGCTGAAGGAATATCAAAACCCTCAATCGACTCTTGATCTACCAGGAAGAAGTTTGTGAACTGCCTATATTCATTATTGGTAATCTCGGTGTCATCCATGTAAAAGGATCCGATTGTTACCTGCTTGTTAAAGTTTATTTGTGTAGAGGCTGGGTCTTCATCAGCCTGGCCCATGTGAAAGGTTCCTGCCGGGATCGGCACCATACCAAATGGATTGGTCATAACCCATCCTTCTCGTCCTGGAACTCCTACCAATTCCCCTCTGTCGCCACCTCCGCCTCCAATGCCTAATAAGCCACAACCAGTAATGAATGCTGCTGATGCAAACATTAGTGTTATGTATAAACTCTTTGTGATTCCCGCTTTATTCATATTCAAAAATTGTCAAAATTTAGTCAAAAAGTAGTAATCAAATATTAATGTGCCGCCCAAACATGGGAAAAAATGCTCCACAAATTCAATAAATTATCATAAAAAGCAAAATTATTTTCCCTTTAGTGACGAAAACGGGGGGTTCTAACAACTTTTTTCCCGATACCCGGACTAACTGGCAATTCATAACTAAGCATAAACTCATGTGATGTGGGCTGTTTGGCATTCTGTCCTTTAACAATATAGTCGAACCCATATCCGAACCTTAACGACTTATCTTTCAGTAAGCTATAGCCCAACATGATAATGGCCGCATCTGACTGCCTGAAGGATAGACCTCCCCACATGGTGTCTTTGTAAAAAGCAACGACACTAATATCAAAAGAGTATGTGTTCAAATCAGATTTTATCATGGCAGTGGGCATAAGCTGCAGATCAAAACTCACATCGTAGTAGTAACCCCCGGTAATTATCATGTGATTTTGCAGTGCATTCCTGGAATCGGATACACCAAAATCGAATTCCGTTTTCGCCAAGTGTGTAAAAGATACCCCTGCAAAATATTTCTCGTGTTTGTAGAAAACGCCCGCTGCAAGGTCAGGCCTTACCTGCGACTCACGACCATTTTTGTTGTTCAATAAAGGATCATCAGGGTTGATGGCCCTGTACTGATCATAATTTAAGGCTTGAGAATAAATGCCTGTACGGATACCAAAACTCAACTTGCCATCTTTGAGTGGATAGTGATAGGCATAAGAAGCCTGGATTTCGAGGTTATTTTGAGGGCCAAGGTTATCATTAACAATATAGGCTCCGAATCCGCTGTTCAATTTGTAAATGGGAGTGGTCATGCTTAAAACCTGTGTGGTTGGTGCCCCACCATCACCAAATGAAGACTGGTAGCCTAACCATTGGCTGCGGTGCAATGCTGTAAGTTTTGTTACCCCCTCAACCCCAGCAAATGCTGGATTGTAGTAAAGTGTATTAAACATGTATTGCGTAAATTGTGGGTCTTGCTGTGCCCTCACAGTTAATCCCCCCAGCAGTACTAAAGCAAAAAATACAAACCTTTTCATCTTTGCGCTTTAAAGCAGATTTTAAAGATAACTGAAATTAATTAACACTTTCAATTCCATCAGCTGAAAGTAAAGAAATCAACGGTTTACAAGCAAACATCAAGGTTGTGTTAACTTAATTTTAATGATTATTCGCCTTCTTAATATAAAGCTCAAGGGCCCCTGTCATTGATGGGGCATTTGGCAGAGGAGCTTCAATGTCCAAAAATAGTCCGGCATCTCTTACCGCCTTGGCTGTAGTAGGTCCAAACGCTGCAATGCGGGTAAAATTTTGTTTAAAGTCAGGGAAGTTCACAAAGAGTGAATTAATTCCAGAAGGGCTAAAGAAGGCAATTATATCGTAGTACACATCATCCAGATCTGAGAGATTACTGGCCACTGTGCGGTACATTATTGCTTCGGTGAAATTGTAGCCATTCTCTTTCAGGAACTCGGGGATGTCTTCCTTTCTGATATCAGAACAGGGATAAAGAAATCTTTCTCCCTTATGTTTCTTTAATATTTCAATGAGGTCTTTAGGTGTTTTTAGTCCGCTAAAGATTTTACGTTTTCTTATCACTATATATTTCTGCAGGTAATTAGCTGTCTGATCAGAAATACAGAAGTACTTCATGCCTGCAGGCATTTCAATTTTAAATTCTTTACAAATATCAAAGAAATGATCTACAGCATTTCTGCTTGTAAAAATTATTGCAGTATGCTCAAGTATTTCAACCTTCTGCTTTCTAAATTCTTTGGGAGAAACCTGCTCTACTTGTATAAATGGCCTGAAGTCAATTTTTAAATTAAATTTTTCGGCAAGCTTAAGGTAAGGGGATCCATCATCCGTTGGTGGAGGTTGAGAAACTAATACACTTTTTACTTTTCGCAGTCTTTCTTTTGGGTATTCGCTCATATCAACTGAACTGCCTTTAGGCTAAAAATAAATCACCTTAATAATTACTAAAAATGGGATAATTTCAGAGGCACAAATGTATGAAAATAAATGCGAAAAACGATATTCAGCCCTTGTGATTAATTTTAGGAACAGCACAATTAGCCATAAACCGAACAGCCACTGCATAATACCCATGATAACAATGAACGGTTGAGTTGATTGTCCGCCTGAGAAAAAATAGCCAACAGAAACAATTACCCCTGATCCAAAAACCAATATTGATAAACGTAAAAAATTGAAGTAATGAATTGAAAGAAAATTACGTAGATCAAAAAGAAGCGTTAGCAAATACAAGCCAATCATTTTAAGAAAAATCAATACAAAAATTATTACTGTCATTGTTCCCCAAATTGCCAGGGCTTCCAGCACGGTATCAAACGTTGTGTACTTACTTATGTTGAATCTTTCAGGTGCGCTATTAAAAACGATGATAAATAATAAAGCAGCTAGTAAAGCGCAGAAACCGTAGTACAAAAGGTTTATGGCTGATGAAAGTCTGGTATTTAAAATATTCTCTTCTCGCTCTCGAATGGCTAACACTCGCATAACATTTACGTAATCTGCCGTAAGTTTTGGATTGCTACGAATCAGTGAAGCAAAAGCCAATAGCAAAATTAATGACGCTATGATCAAAAAATCTTGTTCAGGATTAGATTCTCTTTTGATAAGGCTTGCATTTGCCTGATCATAAGGTATCTGCACTCTTTTGATAAGCTTGGCCGAAAAATGTTTCGCATCCATTTGGGGATGATAAAATCCAAATTGCACCTTTGCATTGGGGAAGATAGCAAGCAGACTATCCATCGAAAATAAATGATGCGTATCCTCAAGTGTTTTGTAAAAGTAATTGTCAACAAAAATGCTTGTGCCTCTTTTACAATTTATCTCCAGGTACCTGCCTTTGTATTCTGCAATGTCTATACCAAGATAAATGGCATTTGTTTTCGTGCTTTCGTTTAGCGGAATAAAAGTCTTGCTGTGCTGATCAAAAAGTTTGAGTTCCAGATTGAAATTTCTTTGTACCTGAAGTCTTGTGTTCAAGTCCTGTGCCTGAGCATACCCCACAAGAAAGCACAAGACACTTAAAAATTTAGTCAGGGTTTGTTTCATCAAAGTTAAATCAGTCAAAATTATCAGAATCTGGCCAAATAACCGAAATGAAACTTAGTATTGTCAAATGCAAACTTCTCATCCTTCAATTTTCCAAGCGCAAAAGCCATTTGCAATATCCCCGCGCGCGTATCCAGATTCAGGCCCAAACCTATAGCCAATGGGTTTATTAAATTTTCTTTATTGTAATATACTTCATTGATTATCGACCAATCTGTGAATGCATAGAAATAGGTGTTTTGCTCAGCAAAAAACCTTAATTCTACATTATGCAGCATAAAATCTGATGCAAAAAAATAATTCTCATTAAAGCCTCTTTGACTTCGCAGTCCGCCTAGTCTAAAAAGATCGTTGCGAAACAGGTTTTGATTAAAAATACTACCCGCACGCAAACGCTGACTTAACATCCATTGTCCCATGAGTGGTAGCCCCCATTCCACATCAAAGGAAGAAAATAACTGTAAGGAGTTCTCCTTCACATCCTCAAAAAAATCATCAGGCATTATTTCATTTCTTTCTATTCTTTTTTGACCTCCTGAAACATCCAGATGTATAGCATACCCTTTTCCTAATTTGAGAAAATCTTTAAAGCGGTTGTGGTTAATTGAAATGCCTAAAGTGTTTAAAGAATAATCCACATCAATTATTTCAGACGGCAAAGTAATATTTTGATTGCCTAACAAAATTGAATTTCTAAACGCAGAATACACCAGTATGGTGCTGTTCTTATTGGGTCTGAGCGCAAAACCAATTTGCGCAATTCGCGAAAGAAATGTTGAGTCTTCCTTTAGTAAATAAAAGGATGTAGAAAAATCGATATTTGAATAAAATAAATTGGGATGATAATACTGGATATCTATCAATTGTGTAAGTGGGCGCAGACTCTGCCAATGAAGAGAGAGTCGCTTGCCAGAACTTAATAAATTATGAAGATCTAACTGCAACTGACCCGTAAGCAAAATTTTATCTGGTTCAATTTCATTGGGAAGTATCCCTAAAATTCCATTGAATGAACTTGCCTCCCGATTGGCTAGGGGCAATTCAATTTGTGATTTACTGGCAGCAAAAGATAATAATGGGGCAGATTTAAGTTGAAGATACGGCAGTCGCTCAATTCTTTCGCTTATCGCGTTTATGCTTTTCTGATGAAATGGCTCTCCGGGTTTTACTTGCAAGTGTGCAGCCAACCATGCCGATTTTATTTTCACATCTCCGGTTAGCAGTAATGAGTCATAGGTAATTCTTGGCCCAGCCTGATAGTTGAGTTTAGCATGGAAACCCTCATCCTGAAATTTCAGCTCTGATAGTTGGATACTCGCAAATGGAAACCCGTTTTGTTCGCTATAGCCAATCAAATCTTCAAAAAACTTACTAAGTGCTTGTGGCGAAAATACACTCCCCGACTGAATTCGCTGCCCACTCTTGAGCTTCAAAAAAATTGCATCGCTAAGATTGCCCTTGTCAAGCAATGCCCATTTGTACTGTGCGCCTAAATCAAATTTCAGATGAATTTTTTGTTCATCAAAGAATTCAACATGGTGATCAAATAACAAATAGCCTTTTGATTGAAAATGAAAACTGATCTGATTTAAGCTTTTAATCAAGGTGAGCGAATCCAATTTGTCAGGAAATACAAGTTTCTCCTTTTTCAAAGCAGAAGATAAACTATCACTTATCAGGATTTCATAATGCTTTTGATCTCCCTGGCTAAAAACACCGGCAGAGACAAACAAAACAAATGCAGCCAAAAGAATTAACTTCGGCTTTGAAATAATTTGAAATCTTTGGCTGGTATTTATATCCATATTCCCTTTTGCAAGCAAGCTTGCCACTATTGCGATTTCCATTTCTCAACTAACCTTGAAAGGAAAAGCGAACTGGTCTCTGCTATTGTATCCGAACTTAAATTAAGAAAGGGGTACTTGCCCGAACGCAATATACAAAGCATCTATTTTGGAGGCGGAACTCCCTCTCTGTTAAACAAAAATGAGCTGGAGATTATTTTGGATGCTATATTTGCACACTATAATGTAGACAATCAGGCAGAAATTACCCTTGAAGCCAACCCGGACGATTTGATGCCAGAAAAACTTGAATCGTTAAAATCTTTAGGCTTTAACCGCCTGAGTATTGGCATTCAAAGTTTTAATGATGCTGTGCTTACTTTTCTGAATCGTGCCCATAATACTGAAATGGCCATCCAATGTTTGCACAATGCCAAAGCCACAGGATTCAACAATATCAGTTTAGACCTTATCTATGCTATTCCCGGGCAAAGTAAAGAGGCCTGGCTTGAGAACATAGAAAAAGCAATTGCACTTTCTCCGCAACACATTTCCTGTTACGCACTTACGATAGAAGAAAAAACCACTTTCGGCAACTGGCTTAAGAAAGGCAACTTAAAAGTTGTTGATGATGAAGATGAAGCTTTGCAATTCGAACTTTTGGTTGGCGAATTGCTAAATGCGGGATTTATACAGTATGAAGTATCAAACTTCTCTCTACCCGGTTTCGAATCCAGGCACAATTCATCTTATTGGAAACAAACGCTGTATTTAGGCATAGGACCATCTGCTCATTCTTATGATGGTGAAAGCCGACAATACAACATTAAAAACAATCACCTTTATATAAAGAGTATTCAGCAAGGACTTATACCTGAAACTAAAGAGCTGCTTAGCAAAGAAGAAAAGATCAATGAGTATTTGCTTACCAGCCTGCGCACCCATTGGGGTTGCGATTTAGATGTATTAGAAAAAAATTATGCATATGATATTATGAAAACAAAGTCTGATTATATTCAGGAATTATTGAACAATGGTTTGGCTTTAGTTGAAAAAAATAAATTAACACTCACAAGAAAGGGATTTCTATTGGCAGATAAAATATCTTCTGACCTCTTTACATCATGATTAGCAATATACCTTATCAAAACAAATTATATCGCTTTGACTTTTCAGAGCCAATAGACATTTCATTGCCTTTAAAAGAGGGCAACATTAATCCGAATTGCTATTGGGCCGAACCCCCTAAGTTTGAAACCATAACTTCAGAAGGATTTGTTGGTAGCGTGGCGAAGGGGGGAAGTGTTAATTATCAAAAACTAATCATTACACCCCATGGCAATGGAACGCACACCGAATGTCTGGGTCATATTACCGCACGTGAACAAACCATTAATCAAACATTAAACAAATTTCATTTTACTGCAGTACTAATAAGTGTTAACCCTGAAAAAATTAACAATGATCAGGGCATTACATTAAAATCTGTGCAACAAGAATTAGGAAACAACAGACCCGAAGCTATTGTCATTCGAACCCTTCCTAATACTGAAGAAAAAAAGACCAGGCAATATTCCGGAACCAACCCGCCCTATCTTCATTCAGATGTTACTTCATGGTTAAGGGAAATAAATATTCAACACTTGCTTACCGATCTCCCAAGTGTAGATAAAGAGATTGATGGCGGACAACTCGCAGCACACAAAGCTTTTTGGGGAGTTCCGGATAAGCCACGTAACCAGTGCACCATAACTGAGTTGGTTTATGTGCCTGATGTAGTTGATGATGGTCTCTATTTACTAAATCTTCAGATTTGCAGTTTAGAAATGGATGCCTGTCCATCAAAACCTGTGCTTTATAAAATGAGTGAAATCTGATTTTATTCGTAACTTAAAGTTTTAATTTTTAACATGTATACCAGCGAAGAAAAGAAAGCACGCATGTTACTCAAGGCTGTAATATTCAGTTACCACGGGCTTGACGAAGAAGAAAAACAAGACCTTCAACTGACCGCAGAAAAGCTTGACGCCAAAAGTGAATTGGAATGGGCGTTAGATTACATTGCTGAGGATCATATTACTGCATTTGACCGCGCACGTGCCTACCTTAATAATTTAATTGGAGATTACCCCCGAGATAAACGAACCGAGTTTATTGAAATGGTTTGGCAGGCCAATAACCTTAAAGGCTATGTTACCGAAATGGAAGCTACCGCCATGCTTAAACTCGCCAGAGACTGGCATGTAGAAAAAGAATTGATGGATATGGTACTTAAATAATCCCGGCCATAAAGAATCTTACTCCAGCTGTATGCGAAAATTTGACATGGTGCTTATCAAATTACCTCTTATAATTGGATCTGTAATCCACTTAGGCATAGAACTACTTGGAGTGGTAGTGATATAATACCGCATCTGGTAAACTCCTTCGTTCAACTCCTCGGCCTCCCATTTACCATAAATTTCATCAATGCGCTTAATGCCCGGGAGTCGAGGCAAGTTTTTATGTTCAAAGCTTTTGAAATGAATTACCATTCCCCGCTTTGAATTTTCCGTATCTAACAATTCAAATTCATGATAGAGCACACAATCTTGATTGCTCAGCGGCCATGGAATGGAGTATTGATAATAACTCACCCAATTGTTTTCCTTTTCATCTACAATTTTGCAGTCCGATAGGTTTTTATACCAAATTTTGGTGCGCTCTTCATCTCTGATAAGTGATATAATACTTGCCAGGTCTGATTTTACAACAAATTCGGCCTTTACTTCCCTGCCAGGATTTCCGTTCTGAAGTGTAGTCCAGCGTTCAGAAAGTATAACCTCCTTCTCAGTTTTGACAACTTTGAATTGACCATCATTACTTACATGGCCCACACTATCGCTCCCCACGAAAGGGTGGGTTTGTGTGATATTTAAAGTAAGCAAAATAAATAATAGATTCATATTCATTTCATTCTCTGGATATCTTTATGACAACTAACCCCAGACTTACCCTTTAATATTCTTAAAATTAATTTTCACGCCACGATAAGCATTTGACAGTTAAATTTTATAGAGATTAATCTCAATTCAAGTGTTCTGCAATAGAACAGATTATTTTGATTTTTAGATGCACTTCAGGGGTTTTTATTTTAGTTTCAAATAAACAATGAAATGTAAAATTTATAACCAAACCTATCCCAAATATTTAATTTCTACCTAAAGGATTATTTTGTATTGCGTTAACCGCATGCTGAATGCTTACTCGCAGGTTGAAAAAGGTGCTCCAAACCTTGGAATCAATACCATGGTGTCCAGTCTTGTTGGGGTGAACTCCCCTAACTCAAATGGCTTTATAAACCTTGCGTATCAATATTGTTTTACTAATAGTATTTCTTTGGGCG
>CAZVFM010000003.1:0-28574 GCA_964626095.1 uncultured Roseivirgaceae bacterium
CACCGACTGCTTCTGTCAATTAATAAGCGGCCGAATAATTGATGAAACAACTGGAGAGTCCCTTGATTATGTAAATGTCCGTATCGCGAATTCGAATATTGGCACAGTCAGCATGAGGGGTGGTGAATTCCAACTCAACATTATTGACTCAAAAAAAGATGACACCGTACGATTTAGTTACATTGGTTACGAAACGCTTTCAATAGCTGTTGGGCATTTTGGACCATTAACCCAAGAAATAATAAAGCTTAAACCTAAGTCATTGATTCTAAATGAAGTTGTTGTCGCTGTTAAATCTGAAACGCAAATTTTAGGTAATCCCAAAGTTGACAGAAGGTACACTGGATGGGGTGACGTTCAGAGTCTTAGAGGAAGAATAAGGGGACTACTAATTGAAGGAGCAGCGTGTCCAGTGAAAGTCAAATCAATGTCATTTAGAATAAATCATAACGACTGGGACAGTGTAGCTTTTAGAGTAAATTTTTTGGAAGTCAAGGATAACAAGCCAAGTAATACGATTCTCAATGAGAATATCTACGTAACAACAGATAAGAAACATAAATGGGTTAGAGTTGACCTAAATGATAAGGATATAATTATATGCACAAATATAGTTGTAACACTTGAATGGATTGATGCATGGGGTAGTATTGGAGAGTATAGTAATTTGTTAACTATTTCAATGGGAAAAAATAATGGTTTTCTGTATAGTCAAGAACCTGGCGAAGAAGTTGGTACATTTACTATTGAAAAGAATTCACCAGCTATAATTCTAGAAGTATATGGGGACCAATAAGTTTAAAACAGCAAAGTTTTCAATTTGATTTATCAACTGCAGTGTTCAGACTTAATTTAGTTAACCTTTATGGAGAGAATGACAGCTTCGAACCACAGCACCAATGCCAAAGCCGCACGACTCCAACGCACATCCTAAGCATTGGCATCCGTGCTGTTAAGTAACGGTTGACTTCGGCACAGTGCATAACAAAAGTAGCTGTTGCACAACCTTCTAAGGGAAAGAGAAATCTAAAAACAGGGCTCACAAAATCATTTTGTGGATAACTCTGTTGATAACTTCATCAAGCGATCGAAATTTTACTTTTGCGATCGATAAAAAGTTGAATGGAGGAAGTGAGCAATAAAAACACTGAGCTAATAAAATAATCGACCTCTTTGGGCAGCCAGGCCATTGCCGTCATTGGCTTGCTGGTTTTAAATTTCATCATCTTCTTAAGGTTGTACGCAATGGCGGCCATGAGCATGCACTTATTGGCGAGTTTTATGCCGCGCGTGTTCACTCTTTTCATGGCCAGGAAATTGATTAACGTTCCCAACACCGGTTCAACGGTACTTTGCCGGAGCTTCTTCATTTTGCGGGCATATGGTGTTTTCAAACGCTCGTGCATTTTATCGTAGTATGGTTTGTCTATTGTATCGCGAATACTTTTTTCGAAGGATTTTCCAATACAGGTTGATCTTAGCGGGCAGAGTGCGCAGTCTTTGCGCGAGGTGCGATATTCTTTCATCGCGTAGCCGTTGTTGTCTTTGATTTTTTTGAATACCAGTTTTTTATTTTCCGGACATATATAATAGTCGCCTTCTTTATGGTAGGTAAATCCTTCGCGCTCGTGTTTGTATTGCCCGAAGTTGGGAATGTAGCCCGTGATGTTGTGTTCTTCTAATGTCTTCAATACCTGGCCACTGCTGTAGCCTGTGTCTGCTAAAATTTGTTCTACAATAATACCTTCGGGCGCCAGGTTTTCTTTTAACCCTTTGATCACATCGGGCAGGCACTGGCTGTCTTTTTTATCGGCATGATAGGCTGCGATGTGGGTGATCACATGATGCTCGGTATCTACGCTGGTTTGGGCTAAGTAGTTGAATTGCCGTGGTTTGCCAGGCTTCACAGCAATGCGGGCATCGGCATCGGTAGTGCTATAATGTGTGTGGTTACTTAAGAACTTGGGCCGTTTGTCTTCCGGTATATCGGGATTTTGTTTGACCCGACTGGCGGGCTGGCCCTGGTAGGCTTTCTGTTTCCAACGGTGATGCTCTTCTACTTTTTTCTTTTTGTAGGCATTTACTTTTTGTGGTTTATCTTCTTCATTGGAAGTTAACTCATCTGCAAACTGATCGGCATCAGTCATGATTTCTTTTTCGGCAATGCTGTCCATGGATGCATTTGCTTTTATGAGTGCGCTGTCAACAGCTTGTCTGCGCCCTGATACCATTCCTTTATCAATGCACAGCTTGAGCACTTTTTTGAACAGCTCTTTAAAAACTTCCTCGCCATATAGCTTTCGTGTGCGGCTCAGTGTGCTGTGCCATGGAAGTGGCTCATCCAGGTTATAGCCTATGAAAAATAAAATATCCAAACGCATAGAAGCTGTGGAGATGATCCTTCTGTCGCTGCCCAGATTTTCGAGGTAGCCCACCAATATGAGTTTGAAGAACACAATGGGGTCTATGCTTTCCTGGCCTTCGGTGCCATAGTAGCGGGCGGTGGTCTTGCGAAGAAACCGGAGATCTAATGTTTCCTTTAATCTTCTGTAGAAATTATCCGCTGGTACACGATCGGATAGCTGGAAGTTGGTGAAGAGTTTTTCTTCAAATGCTTTTTGTCCTTGCATGCTGCAAGATAATCTTCATTACTATATTTATAAAGTAGTTGTGCAACATGCACAAAATGTTTATGCAATGCGGGGGTTTGGTGTTGGTATTAAAAGTATTTTCTTAATTTAGTTTGGTATCGGGGGACAGAGACGTGCAGGTCGGGCTAAACATTTAGCTGCGCTACATTTTTTAGCCCCCACGCTGGCGCACGCGTCTCGCGTGTGCCGTTATTAAAAAAATCACACTCGCAATTTCACTTCTTTTACTTGAGCATACGCCTAAGCGACCTGCTCAAAAAAATAAAATCAGGCTTATTGTGAGTTTTGAAGTGATTCGCTAAAAACATATTGTACTGTAGCGATAATTGAAATATATTCAATTGCATAAACAAGCTTGCCAGGAGGTATATATTCGACTGCTGGCACTCATTTAAAACAACAATAACAATGAAAAAACTACAATTCAAAAAAGAGATAAATGCAAGAGCTCAGAAAGTATATGAGACGATGTTGGGCTTAAAAGACAAGAGCACCTATGAACATTGGACATCGGCATTTAATCCTACTTCTACCTACGAAGGAAGTTGGAAAAAAGGAAGCAAGATTTATTTCATAGGCCTGGACGAAAATGGGAAAAAGGGAGGAATGGTTTCTGAAATCGAAGAACACCAACCTGCCAAATTTATTTCCATAAGACATTACGGTTTTTTGGATGGCGATACTGAAATAACGACAGGTGAACAAGTAGAAAAATGGGCAGGCGGGCACGAAAATTATTCTTATCATGAAAACAACACCAAAACAACTGTAACGGTAGCGCTGGACACGATAGACGAATATTTAGATTATTTCAACAACACTTACCCTACAGCTTTGGATAAATTAAAGGAGATTTCGGAGCGGTAATTATTTTAATTGACAACTTTAACGCTACAAACAGACAAAACATTTGAATCTTGGGGGCCAGGCTGGTGCGGGCTCAACCTAATTTCCTCCATTTAAGTTAACCCAGGCAAAACGTCTGCACTATAGAAACATGCAGTTTTGAAGTCAGATAAATTTCATCAGGCATCTACACTATCATACACCAGTACCTTCTTCCAAAGATGTGCATGTTCTTCAATAAATTTTAAATGTATGGGATGCACCTGGTAAATATCATGACCTTCCATGTCTTCAAAAACGGTAAGTAATGAAAAATCGTAACTGCTGTCGATCACAGGCCTTGAGGTGGCTGCCGGTTTGCCCACATGGAATTGTCGCAGACTCTCAATCTTGCCTAAGGTTTTAATGCCTGACAATAGCATGGCCCTTTCTGCCTCGTTACCGGGGTTGTTCAGCCAGAAATAAACTACATGATTAAACCGGGTTTTTACTTTTTTATTTCCTTTTCCCGCAAAAGCTGCCAGTGGTAAAAGCATTCCGGCCAATGCCGAAAAGCCTATGAAGTTTCTTCTTGTGATGCGCATACCTTGATGTGTGTTATTTTAAAAAGTTTTAACGATTAAATCTAAGTATTTTTTTCTATCGAAAAAGTTTTATCTCTGCCAATACAGCCGGTGCCTTGCTCTCTAAAATGCGGATACGTATTTTATCGGTGCGTAATTCTTCAAATACCAATATGCGTTTGTATCCGATAGTACTTTGCTTTGTAATTTCCTGAAAAGCGCCATCATGCCACACATCTACTGCAAATGATTTTACCCGCTGACCATAAGCGATACCCTCCTGCAAAACCAGCTTACTGAATTCAACCGGTTCATCGTACTCCAATACAATGTTTGATGCGTTTGAAGAAGCAGCCCATACACGCTGTAAATCGTTGTCAAACAAATGCGCTACACTATTCGCTCCCATTTCAGATGAAGCTCTGGTACGAGAAGGCTTGTCAATTTCATTCGCAAATGTTTTGTCTCTCTCCTGCTTAAACTCCATTAGCCTCAAAGAATCCTGCGAATGAATTAAACCCCTGCGGTCAACCGGTACATTCAACAACAAGTTTGCCCCCCGCCCTACCGAAGCAAAATAAATTTCCATGAGATGTTCCAGGCTCTTTACTTTGTCGTCCGTACCAGGACTGTAAAACCAACCCGGTCTGATTGACACATCACATTCAGCGGGTACCCAATGTGTTCCGTCTTCATGCCCTTCGGTAAGTTCATGAAAATCAGGATAGCCCGGGTAAACTTTATCGGCATTGAGTGTGGCCCAATTGGTTGTTCCTGCAAAACCATTTTCATTACCCACCCATCGGCAACCCGGTCCGCCATCACTAAATATTATGGCCTCTGGTTGATGTGCGTAAACCGTTTGATGAAAAAGGGGCCAGTTGTACACTTGTGTTTTACCATTGGGGCCTTCTCCGTTGGCACCATCAAACCAAACTTCAAAGAGCGGCCCGTAATTACTTAGCACCTCTGTGAGCATATTGGCAAAGGTCTGATTGTATTGCTCCGATCCGTAATGCGGATGGTTGCGGTCCCAGGGCGAAAGGTACACACCCATTAACAATCCTTCTTCAGCACAAGCTTCGGCCAGTTCTTTCAACACATCACCCTCACCCTCCTTCCACAAACTTTCGCGTACGGTATGTGTACTGTATGCACTTGGCCATAAACAAAAACCATCGTGATGTTTAGCAGTGATGATGATGCCCTTCATACCGGCTTGCTTTGCCGTAGCAGCCCATTGCTTACAATTTAATTGAGAGGGATTAAAAACTTTTGGATCCTCATCACCATGCCCCCACTCAACATCAGTAAAAGTATTGGGACCAAAGTGGATAAACATATAATACTCCAATTCATGCCAGGCAAGTTGACTGGCAGAGGGGAGCACTGCATAAGGTTCAATGGATTGCTTGCAAGATGTACCAAAAAAAAGGAAGAGCTGAAACAGTGCTATGATTTTCCACTTCATCTGATAAAGTTAAGAGAAAAGAAATTATTTTTTCTCCTTCTTTTTTTCTTTGCGCTTTTTGTTGTCGAAGAGCATGCGCATCGAGGGTGTTTCAATATCGTCAAACTGTCCGCTTCGCATGGCCCAAACAAAGAAACCCAGAAAAGTCAGGGCCACTACCAAACTCACCAATATCAAAGCAATAATGATATTCATACTATAACGACTGTTTATTTGCCAATAAATTGATACGCAAAGTAGAAAGCGAAACTACGGAAATACTGCTGATCGGCATCAGTATGGCCGCGAAAACAGGCGTAAGCAAGGCAGCCACTGCAAAACTAAGTCCCACCACATTGTAAATAAATGATAAGGCAAAACTGCTGTATAATACTTTCCTGCCTGATTTGGTCAAACCTAAGAGCGCATCTAGTTTAGCAAGGGCATCTGCTTGCAAAATGCCATCACAAGCCGGAGAGAAGTGACTGGTATCATCGGCCACAGCTATACCCACATCGCTGGCTTTCAGTGCACCTGCATCATTCAAGCCATCACCCAGCATCATTACATTGTGACCATTGTTTTTAAGCGCTTCAATGAATTTCAATTTATCTTCTGGGCCTTGTTTAAATTGCATTATCGTGCCCTGAGGGAAAACTTTTTCAAGCATAGGCCTGTCGGCCTCATGGTCTCCTGAGAGTACAAATAATTTATAATTTTTTGCAAGCCTCAGAATTAGTTTATCAAGACCTTCGCGCAAAACTGTTTTGATTTCAAAGTAACCTTTGTATTGCGAATCAATTGTAACATGCACCTCACTTGCATCATTTGTTTTTGTAGGGTTTTCTACTCCGGCAAATGAAGATGATCCTATTTTAAATTCTTTAGCAGCTATTACTGCGCGTATGCCTTGCCCTGCCTGTTCTGTTATTTCAGTAAGGGCCATATCAGATTTTTTGGTTTGCAAGGAAGCAGCCAAACGTCTGCTCAGCGGATGCAAAGAATTATGCACAATGGCTTTGAGAAGGGCTTCTTCTTCATTACTTAATTTTTCTCCTATAAAAGAGATTTTGCTTTCATTGGTGGCCGTTAGGGTGCCGGTCTTGTCAAACACAATGGTATCTACAGCCGCTATGCGCTCAGAAACATCGGCATGCTTAAGGTAAAATTTGTTACGTCCCAATACGCGCATCACATTGCCATTACTAAATGGAGTAGCCATAGCTAAAGCACAGGGGCAAGCCACAATGAGCACGGCAGTAAACGCTTGCCAGCTGTTTTCAGGAATTGTGAAAGCCCAGAAAATAGCCGAAGCAAATGCTATACTAAGAATGGTAATTGTGAAATGCTTACTGATTTTATCGATGGCCCGGTGCCTGTTTTGTTCATTGGCTTTGCTAAATGCTTCGTTGTTCCATAAGCCGGTGAGGTAGCTGCGTTTACTTGCCTTTTGCACCCGTAAGCGAATGGCCGCTCCGTGTTGCTTACCTCCTGCATAAATGTAATCGTTATTTTTGCACGGTAATGGAATTGATTCGCCTGTAACAAAACTGTAATCAATATTGGCATGATCACTTAAGAGCAAGGCATCGGCAGGTACAATTTCATTGTTGCGTATCATGATCTCGTCACCCACTTCCAGTTGATCGACCAGGGTGTTCTCTTCGCTCCCATTGTTGATACGCGTAACGGCCAGTGGGAAATAGGCCGTGTAATCACGATCAAAGGCCAAACCTTCATAGGTTTTACTTTGAAACCATTTTCCTATCAGTAAAAAGAAAAGCAATCCGGCCAGTGAGTCCATATAACCTGCACCAGTTGAGCTTAGTATCTCATAAGTACTTCGGAAAAACAAAGTGAGTATGCCCAGGGCAATGGGGATATCAATATTGATAAATCTTTGCTTGATACCCTTCCATGCCGATTTGAAATAATCGCTGCTGCAATACAAAACCACAGGCAAAGCCAATAGGATATTGAGGTAACCAATGAAGCGATGAATGTTTGCATCCAGGTCATCAATGCCTAAATATTCAGGAAAGCTGAGTAACATGATATTGCCAAAAGAAAAACCGGCTACGCCAATCTTCAACCCAATTCGGCTAACCGCTTGCTGCTTTTCATTTTTTGATTGATCAATGGTGATTTGTGGTGTATAGCCTATGCTATGAAGCAACTCGGCCAATTTTCTTAAACTGATCAAAGCAGGATCAAAACTTATTGTGGCTTCCCGCTTGCCAAAATTTACCCGGACCTGTCTTACACCTTTGTGCAGACGATACAAATTTTCAAGTAACCATACGCATGAGCTGCAATGAATTACCGGAATGAAGAGATGTATTTTAGCAAAATTTGCAGAGTTAAAATCTAAAAGCTTTTGTTGAACCTCAGGATGATCAAGAAATATAAATTGTTCATCCGCTTCTTTTCTTCTTAACGAAATGCCCGGCACAGTTTCTGAATCATAATATGCATCGAGACCTGCTTCGTGAAGCAATTCAAACACAGTTAAGCAACCATTGCAACAGAAATCCTTCTCATGGGCTATGAGGTGTTCATCCGAGCAGGTATCACCACAATGGGCACATTTTACCTTCGTATTTTTCAGCTCCAGTATTTCGGGCATTGTTAATTGGCGAAGAAAACAGGAATATGATTGTTGCGAATTTCCTTAAAAACTTCCTGAGTACAAATTAAATCAATTCCGGCAGTACCCAAAATGAGCATGGGCATTTCAGAGCTTCGCAATTGTTTTTCCAGGTCTTTTACCATCTCCTCATCATCGGTTACCTGAATCCCGACATTTTTCATATTGCTGATCATGTAATTGATTAGGTATTTTTCCTGTTCAATTTCTTCATCAGATTGTGGTGATACCGATAAAATTGTAATTGGCTTTTCTCCTAATCTTAATTTGAACAGCTCAACAAAAGATTTGATAGCCTTGATGGAAGATTTTCTGCCATCAAATAAAACAACAATGTCCTGTACTTTACTGATAGTAGCTGGGTTAACCAATACCGGGCATTCCATAAGAGAAAGCAACCTAAGAGAAGTAGGCTTATCTACTGTGCAAAAATCATCCACAAAAATTCCATCTACCATCAATAAGTCGGTAAAAGAACTTTGCCTGATTAAAAAATTTTCATTCAGGCTTTCCCCTTCAAACAACCCGTAATCAATTCTTAACCTCTCAGCAACTGCTTCCATTTCAAGTGAAATGGTGAATCGTTTTAAGTTATCTGTTTCTATTGCGGCAATTGATAAACTTTCCGATGAATGTGTTTCTTCGTGTTTCAAGTAATCCGACAGATACACGCCTAACAACTTATCTTCTAAAGCAACATCCAATACACCTGCATATAACTTAAGATTCTCCAGATTATTCAGTCGCTCGTCTATTCCGAATAAAATTTTCTTACTCATCTTCTTTCAAAGAAAGCGTCCATACTGGCCTTTTAACATGGTTCACCAGATCTTCAGCTATACTTCCTCCCAACAAGTGCGCAAGCCCTGTACGACTATGTGTGGCAACGGCAATCATATCAGCCCCTATTTCTTCAGCAAAGTAAATCAGGCCTTCATCTTCAAAAAATTCATTGTAGATATTCAGCGTAAAATCGCTAAGCATATAGCGTGTTGCGAACTGCTCCAGGCTTTTCTTTACTCTCCTGTCGCGTTCAAAACCAGTGGGTGTGTTTATCCTTACAATATGCAGTGTAGCACCAAAGGCTGCTTGCAATTGCTTAAGTTTTTGCACTACTCGCTCAGGTGCACCTTCTATATTCACACCAAATACAATATTCTTGATTGAATTGATGTCGGTTTTTCTCTTGATTGAAATGATGGGGCAGCGAGCATAGCGAACTACCTTCTCGGCATTAGAACCGATCAATACTTCGCGCATACCAGAAGCACCTTTTGTGCCCATCACCACAAGGTCAACCTCATTATCCTTGATGGCATCGCGTATAGTGCCCATCACATTGCCCACCTCTACAGTGGTATCAATGCGTATGCCCTTAGGCGCTTGCTTAAGTAAAGTGCTTATTTTACCTTTTGCTTTCGTTATAGATTCCTGCACATAATTATCCAACCAAACGGCAGATACACCTGAACCCATCGGACTCATGCCTACCATATCCACCACATCAATCACGTGAATCAATTGTAACTCGGCATTGGTCTTTTGCGCCAATTGTACTGCGAAGTCGAATGCGTTATCAGAGGTATCTGAAAAATCGACCGGGACTAATATCTTTTTCATAAGCTTTGTATTTAAACCTGACTAAATGCGTTGGCAACGTGGTCAAAGCATTAATTTATGATGTAAAGTAAGGCAATTTTGAAGGGTTGCTGTATGATAGCAATCAAAACGAAATATGATTTATATCATATTTAGGCTTAGGCTAGGCGTAAAAATCTGCTTCTCTGGCGAGCTTTTTTACATCTAAAACACGGATTTTCTTGCCTTCCATAGAGATAAGGCCATCGCTTTTGAATTCAGACAGCAGGCGGATTACTGTTTCGGTGGCTGTGCCTACAATACTGGCCAGGTCTTCTCTGGAGAGCGCCAGGTCTATCAGTTCACGCTTGTCACTATTTTCTTCTTCCAGTCCGTAAGAATCGCGCAACATAATCAGTGTTCCGGCCAATCGCTCTCTAACTGATTTTTGCGCAAGGTCGGATACACGCTCTTCCAACACGCCCAGTTCATGACAAAGTGATTTCATCATCCTATCAAAGAATGCGGGATTATTGTGTAATGTTCTTAAAAAATCGGCTTTAGGAATAAAACAAACCTGCGCATCTTCAATCACTGTTGCTGAAGCAGCATAATGTTCCTCTCCTATCAATGCGCGGTAGCCTAGAAAGTCGCCAGGGCTTGAGATTCGTAAGATATATTCTTTACCCTGCGAGCTCATGCGCGACACTTTAATCTTTCCAGAATTTACACAAAACAGACCGAGGGGACGTGTGCCTTCATAAAATAGTGTTTGTCCTTTTTTATAAGAAACACAAGATTTGTTTTCGCTTATCTCAGCCAAATCCTGTTCACTTAAGCCACACAAAAGAGATTTTTCCAATCCTTTACAAAAAAGACATTGCAAATGAATTTTCTTCTGAACTGCCATAACAACAGGATAAGGTTATTCTTCAAAAGTAAAGATTCACAAACTTAAATTCAAGGTTTTAACTCCCAATTAATAAGCCAACGCCAAATAACAAAACAAAGAGAAAAGCCGAAAGTGCAGTTTTTTTAAGGTAGGGATCAAGATGATCTTTATCGGCTACATTGCGGCCGGTTATTACGATCAGTGGAATCGCCAAAAAGTATAAAAATTGTAAATAGCTAGTTAAATGCATTAAACTAAATATAAGCGCAGAAAGTAGCGCTGTAAACAATAAAATCCAATGGTAAATAATGGCGTTTTGCTTACCGATGCGCACAGGAATAGAAAGTTTGCCGGCTGTTCTATCCGATTCAATGTCTCGTATATTATTTACGTTGAGCACTGCAACTGCAAGCAGGCCACAAGTCAAAGCAGGAAGAACCAGGTCCAAACTCAAAGTTCTGGTAAAGAGGTAATAGCTTCCCAGCACGCCAACAAATCCGAAAAAAATCAATACAGCCATATCACCGAGTCCGGCATAGCCGTATGGCTTTTTGCCGATGGTATAGGCAATAGCCGCCAGAATAGCCAGTAGACCAATACCCAGAAAACTTAGGATGGATTTCCAGTCGTTGGCAAAAGTGTAAACCACCAAGCCAATACCACTGACCAAACTTAATAAAACAAATATGATCACGGCCCGCTTCATTGCCTTTATACTAATGGCCCCCGATTGCACTGTTCGCTGCGGACCTTTGCGCTGGGCATGATCGGCTCCGTTTATCGAATCGCCCAAATCATTGGCAAGATTGGAGAGCACTTGAAGAAAAATTGTCGTGCTGATGCAAAGCACAAGCACAATAAAATCCATGTACCCCCTCCATACAGCAAGAAAAGCACCCATACCAATACTTGACAATGCCAGGGGCAAGGTGCGTAATCGAAATGCTTGTAACCAAACTGAAATCATGTGGGGCCAATTTACATCAGCTGATTTTATTTACTATGCTTCGCAAGGAATATAATTGAGTGGACTTTATATCAAAACATTAAAAACCAAGTACTTCTTTAAGTTTCACATAACCGGATTTACTCACAGGTATTTGTTTTCCATCCCGTAAAATAGCCATGTGCGTTTCTTTTTGGTAGGGATCTATGCGGGTGATCTGATCGATATTGATGATGTAAGAGCGGTGAACACGCACAAAAGCTTGTGCATTTAAATTCATTTCATAAAAACTCATCGTTTTATTTTTTAAAAATTGCCCTTCGTCTGTTACGATGCGCACATAATCGTCATCCGCTTCTAAGTAGTGAATTTGATGTATTGGAATTATTTTTACTTTAGTGCCTGTCTTTACCACAATGCGACTTTGTTGTACCGATGTGGTTGACATGGCTTCTAACAATTGACGAGTATTACTTGTACCTGGCTGAGCGGATTTGGCAAGAAATTTCTCAATGGCTGCTTTGAATCTTTCCTCGGAGAAAGGCTTTAATAAGTAATCAATCGCATTGGCCTCAAATGCCTTTATGGCATACTCATCAAAGGCGGTAGAAAAAATTACCTCTGGTGGCTGGTCTATCAATTCAAGCATTTCAAAACCATTGATCTTGGGCATTTGTATGTCAAGAAAAATGAGATCAGGCTTATGTTCTTGTACGGCTTTCAAGCCTTCGAAACCATCAGTACATTCTTGTACAACCTTAAATTGGGGATAAGCTTTCAGGTAAGACTGAATAACCTTACAACTCAGAGGTTCATCATCGATGAGTACAATTTTTATCATTTCTTTTTAGGCACCTTCAATATTACAGTAAAAATGTTTTCTGAAGTAGTTGTAGTTAATAAATCATTTCGCGCATAAAGCAAATACAATCTTCTGCGCAGGCCGTTCAGTCCGAAACCACTTCCCTTCTGTGGTAACATTTCACTATCATAGGGGTTGGATATTTTTATGTAAAGCAACTCTCCTTTTACTTCGGCATGCATTAAAATGTTTACAGCATCAGCTGTTCCATACAATCCAAACTTTATGGCATTTTCAACCAAAGGCTGAAGCATTAGTGTAGGGATTACAAAATTGTTGGCTGCTTCATCAACAGTATTGATAATTTTTAAACGGTGCCCAAACCTTACTTTTTCTATGGCTAGATACAGGTCAACATATTGCCACTCATCAGAAAAAGCTATCCACTGTTCATCTGCCCTTTTTGTGGTAACGCGCAAAAACTCGGAAAGCTGTTGCACCATTTGCCGGGCCTCATCCGGATTTACAATGATCATGGCATTGATTGAATTTAGGCTATTAAACAAAAAGTGAGGCTGCAACTGTAGCTGCAATTTTTTCAGTTCTGCATCCCGAATCATATCCAGTGTTTTAACTTCACGGTCAGCTTCTTGTTTCTGCTCATTTAACTGGTAGTAAAAAACACTGCTAATTGAAGTGCCTGCCAAAAAGAAGAAACCCAATGCCCAACGCACATAATAAGACTTTAAAGTAAAAAGTGTATAGGTTGCATCACTTGCTGCAAGTTCATGCAAGCTCATTTGCAATATCCATATCCAGAGCCAGGAAAGAAAAAAACTAAGACCCAAGGCAAACCAGAATTTACCAGCACTGGGAGCATAGCGTAAGAGCACACTACTCAAACCTGCACTTAAACCCAGCAATAAAATGTTTGAAACAACACTATCCCAAATGCTTAGGCTTAATGGAACACCAAACTCAGATTGTAAAACCCAAACATGAAAGGCCATCCACTTAAGGATGGCCGCTACCAGTACCAACCATTTCAATCTGCTTAAAAGTGAAAATAAGGCCAATGCGAATTTATTAGTTGTTTTTATACACTATTTGATCCATTTGCGAAAATTCAGTAGTGGGTTTCATTGACACCAGGCCGAATAGTGCTTTTGCTCTTGAATGTACTTCGTCAAGGTAATTTAATTCATTGTCAGGCGCTATGGTGCTTGCGTGCAATTCTGCTCCATCTTCCCAGTTATCAACCTTAGCTACATCTACAACGGCTATAAACTTCCACTTTACTTCTTGTCGATGTCCGTTTAAGAATGCACTATCTTCAAGCGTACCTAAGGTGCTGGCTTTTTGCAATGCCCATTCAGATGAATCTGCACGAATTAATCTGAACTGTTCGTCATATTGCAGACTATCCTTAGCATCCTCTTGCACAACCTGGAAAATCATTTTGACTACATACCAATTCATTCTGCTTACTATTAAGGTTAATGATTTTTTATCTCGATACCAGCAAATATTGAAGTGCCTTTCAAAATAAGTGTTGTACCATTCGACTCATCGTGGGTAACATTCTTTCGCTTATCTTCTATACCTGCAAAAATTGAAGTAAGGTCTGACTTAACATGCCAGTTAGCAGGTACACGTAGCACTATGCCTCCAAATAATTGAGTAATGTCTATTACGGCTACACCCTGAATATCAGCATGGTTGAAATCAAGATCAGTGCCTCCAAAAATATTACTGCACTGTCCTCCTTTAAAATTCTTTGAAATAATCTTCTTCTGAATTCCACCAAATACATTGCTTATATCAATGTATTCTTCGTCAGAACTTGATTCTTCCGCAGCACCAAATACATTAGACGATGATTTTGATCCGGCATTTTTCCATTCATCTCCTTTGAGTTTGGCTTTATAATTTGGTTTCAAAACTGTTGAGCGCAAAACCAACAATGTACCAACCGTAATTACACCTAATGGTAGCGCATATTGCCTGAGATAACTAAATTCAGGAGATTTACTTAGTAAAAAAAACGATCCAAGTAAAATAAGAACCAACCAACTTACACCGCGAAATTTTTTGCCAATTCCTATTACAACACCAAATACAATGAGGATCATAGGCCATGAAATCAGCCAGGTAGGAAAGTCAATCATCCCCATACGATCGAGTAATAAGATCAACCCTACGCTTAGAATGATCAGGCCAACCCAGAGGTTGCTATGCAAACAATTTTCCTTTTGATTTTTCATATTCATTAAATTTTACTCAATAATACGTAGCTACAATAGCGCTTACTATGCCCATTAGGCGGTTTGAGGGACTTTCTCGGTAAACACAGGAAAAATTACCGGTGAATCCGGCAGGAGATTTCAGATTATTTTGATACCTAAAGCACCAATCGACTATGCTTTAAAAATACGTGCGTCTATTGAGTACTTTCCGGGGCCGGTGAAAAATAATGTAATGTACGGGAGCAGGTAAAGTAAGCCGAGTTCTTGCTTAGCAAATGGATCATTGGCATGTATTATAAATACGATTGTGAGCATGGTAAACATTAATGGCACCAGGGCTAATCGTGTAAATGCACCGAATATTAGCAATACAGAACAAAAAACTTCCGCGAAAATGGCCATGCTTAACGAAACGGGGCTACTTAAGCCATAGGGATCAGAAAACCGGTCCATACGTTCAACAAAATTCATGAGCTTGGGCAGGCCATGTGTGAGCATCAATACACCAACACTCAACCGTAACACAAGAAGGCCAATGTCTATAGAAAATGATTTGGTTGATAATAATCTCTTTAACATTTTATGTGTTTTATAATTGACAATTATTAATGGATGTTAGACAAGTTTCAATTATTAATTGCAGAAATAATCTGGTTGTCCATCGGCTTCACAGATGAGGCATAAAAAGTTACCTTTCCGTCTTTTGTAATTAAGTACTTGCAAAAGTTCCAACTGGGTTCTTTTCCGCTTTGTTCTTTCAGCCATGCATACAGCGCATGCTGATCTTTGCCTTTAACCGAAATTTTTTCAAACATTTGAAAACTCACGCCATAATTTTTTTGACAAAATGCTGCAATCTCCTCATTGCTACCCGGCTCCTGAGACATGAAATTATTTGCCGGAAAGCCCAATATGGTTACTTTATCCCCATACATTTCGTGCAACTTTTGGAGGTCACCATATTGAGGGGTGTAGCCACACTTGGAGGCAACGTTTACAATCAACAAGTTTTTCCCCTTGTATTGAGAGAAATCAACTTCATTACCATCAATAGCAGGCAATTTAAAATCGTAAAGGGTATTCATTTCATCAGATGTGTTAAAAGCTAAAAATGCTATACTTATTAAAAAAAGGCTAAGTGTTTTCATGTTTTTACATTTTTTCAGGTACCTGTATGCCTAATAACCCCATTGCGTGCTTTATTGTTCTGGCCACCACTTCAGAAAATGCAATGCGGAACTTCAATTTTGTCTTATCCGATTCATTAAACACGGGAACTTCCTGATAAAAGCGGTTGTATTCCTTAGCCAAATCGAATATATAATTCGCAATTATTGCCGGAGAGTAGTCATGGGCAGCTTCTTGTACTTTAGCCGGATACAAACTCAATAGCGCAAGCACATCTCGTTCTGCATTCAACAATTGAGTTACACTTTTTAGATCATCTGTACTTACTGTCAGCTTCATTTCATCTGCCTTCCGTAACAAGGCACGAATACGTGCATGGGTATATTGAATAAACGGTCCGGTATGACCTTGCAGTTGTATTGATTCGTTCGGGTCGAACAACATGCGCTTGCGCGGATCTACTTTAAGCAAGAAATACTTAAGGGCGCCCATGCCTATGGTGTTGAATAATTCTTTGGCTTTAGCTTCACTAAGTTCTTCAATTTTACCCAGTTCGCGCGTTTGTTTTTCAGCCTCAGTTATCATCTCCTCCATCAAATCATCTGCATCCACCACTGTGCCTTCCCGCGATTTCATTTTACCACTCGGCAAGTCGACCATGCCATACGATAAATGAAAACAACCATCGGCCCAGCCATAGCCCAATTTTTTCAGAATTAGAAACAATACTTTAAAATGATAATCCTGTTCGTTACCGACAGTATACACCATGCTGCTCATTTTAGGAAAATCTCTGGAGCGAAGTATGGCCGTTCCAATATCTTGTGTCATATAAACAGAGGTGCCATCTGAACGCAGCAATACTTTTTGATCAAGTCCATCTGCTGTAAGATCAACCCATACAGATCCATCTTCCTTCTTAATGAAAACTCCTTTTTCTACTCCCCTCAGCACTTCATCTTTTCCAAGTAAATAAGTATCTGATTCATAATACAGCTTCTCAAAGTCAACGCCCATTTGTTTATAGGTAACATCAAATCCCTGGTATACCCAATTGTTCATTGTCTCCCAAAGCTGAACTACCTCTTTGTCTTTTTGTTCCCACTTGCGCAGCATGTCAACAGCTTCAAGCATTATAGGCGCTTGCTTTTCTGCCTCATCATTACTCATGCCCTTATCGAGCAGTTCTGCTATTTCTTTTTTATAAGCTTTATCAAATGCTACATAATATTTTCCTACAAGCTTATCTCCTTTGAGTCCGCTACTTTCCGGGGTCTCTCCATTGCCAAATTTTTTCCAGGCAGCCATCGATTTACAGATGTGTATTCCACGATCGTTGATCACTTGTACTTTATGTACTTTATATCCGCTGGCTTCCAGTATAGCAGAGACAGACCAGCCCAAAAAATTATTTCGCAAATGACCTAAATGCAAAGGCTTATTGGTGTT
Organism: uncultured Roseivirgaceae bacterium; assembly: GCA_964626095.1. Lineage (GTDB taxonomy): Bacteria > Bacteroidota > Bacteroidia > Cytophagales > Cyclobacteriaceae > DAOLDI01. The sequence continues at coordinate 17,199 of CAZVFM010000003.1, forward strand.
GGGAGATGAGTACTCAACAATCACTTCTTTTCCTGAGGGTTTTGTATGACCAAAATTTTTGTTTTGGTATATTTCAACAAATTCATTACTCCATGCGGTATCACCCATCTCTATGTTCAGGAATCCTTTAACAACATTGTACTTGCTTATCACTCCACTGTTGGCTACAAGATAGTCGCCTAGTAAACGGGCAGTTTCTTCCGGACTTCTCTTGCTTAGTTTTGTTAGGGGAAAACATACCAGGGTATGGCTGCCTTCAAATTCCTTATTGGTCGCCTGAAGTTTTAAGGGCGTTGTTGGTTTCTCAGTAAATAATTTCTCTATGGCCTCATTGACTAATTCAATGAGTTTGGATTCTATGTTCATTTTTTTTCAGCAGGTTCTTCCATATTCACAAAATTGATCTGGTAGAGGTCGCTTCGTCTGTCAAGTAGTGTACGTACACTTCCTCGTGTATGCAGTTCTTTCAGATCGTTCAAATCAACATCTGCAATAATTACCATTTCTGTATTGGGTACACCTTCTCTCACCACACCATCTGTTGGGAAGAAAATGTCGGAAGGAGAAAATACGGCAGACTGCGCATATTGTATGTCCATGTTTTTAACTTTCGGCAAGTTGCCTACGCTACCAGCAATGGCTACATAACATTCATTTTCAATTGCTCTTGCGCGTGAGCATATCCGAACCCGCTGATAGCCAGAATTCATATCAGTAGAAAAAGGAACAAAGAGGATTTTCATTCCCTGATCGGCCAATAGTCGGCTTAGTTCAGGAAATTCTGAATCATAACAAATCAAAATACCAATCTTGCACACATCGGTATCAAATGCCTTTATCACATTCCCGCCTACAATCCCCCACTCTGCGCGTTCGCTCGGTGTGATATGAATTTTATATTGCGCATCCCATGTACCGTCTCTTCTACACAAATAGGAAATGTTAAAAAGCTTACCATCTTCTATAATAGGCAAACTTCCCGCAATGATGTTGATGTTGTATGACAATGCAAACTCAGAGAATTTATTCCGGATCTCTTCTGTGTGTTGTGCCAATTCACGCACTGCACCGGCAGGATCCAGGTGATTGTATTGCGCCATCATGGGAAAGTTGATGAACTCAGGCAACAACACAAAGTCAGCATCGTATCCGCTAACTGCATCCACAAAGAATTCTACATACTCAAACAATGATTTCAGGTCGCTTACATTACGCATTTGCCATTGCACCACACCAATACGTGCATAGGTGCGCTTATCTCCAAAAACTTTAGGACGAGGAACGTAGTAGATGTTGTTCCATTCGATAAGGGTAGCATAGGCCCTTGAATCCGAATCCTGCGGAAGGTAATCTGTCAATATTTTTTTTACGCGGAAATCGTTACTCAACTGAAAAGAAAGTACCGGATCGTAAATAGATTTATCTCTTACTTTATTTATGTACTCGCGTGGCTTATATTTTTTAGCATACTTGGCATAGTTTGGCATTCGGCCACCTGCTACAATAGCACGAAGATTTAATTTTTCGCAAACTTCTTTACGCGCATCGTATAACCTTCTTCCTAATCGTAATGACCTGTAATCCGGGTGTACACAAATCTCAATACCGTACAACACATCGCCTTCAGGCTCATGTGTATTAAAAGTATAATTTCCGGTTATTGAAATATAGTCATGGTCGTCACCATATTTTTTGTAATCAACAATAATGGTAAGTACAAATGCGATCAGCTTACCCTTGTCTTCAACCCCTAGCTGCCCACCTGGAAAAACACTTATCAACTTTTCGATCTGTTCTTTGCTCCAAACACCTCCTATATTGGTGTACGATGCCCGCATGATTTCCACAATGTCATCGTAATCATCAAATGCCAGATTTCTTAAGTTGAGTTTAAATTTTCTTTTAGCCATCTGTAGCCAGTTTTACCATTCTAAAATGTATGCAAATATTAACGGAGCTACAATGGTAGCATCCGACTCGATAATATACTTTGGTGTTTCTATGCTAAGTTTACCCCAGGTAATTTTTTCGTTGGGTACTGCTCCACTATATGAACCATAACTGGTGGTTGAATCACTGATCTGACAGAAGTAACTCCAGAATGGCACACCATCTCGTTCCAAATCCTGGTGAAGCATGGGAACAACACAAATCGGGAAGTCACCCGCAATCCCACCACCAATCTGGAAAAAACCAATGCCATCTTTGCCAGCATTTTCTGTGTACCAATCGGCAAGCCAAACCATGTATTCAATGCCACTCTTCATGGTAGAGGCTTTCAGTTCACCTGTTAAGCAATACGAAGCAAAAATATTTCCCATAGTAGAGTCTTCCCATCCAGGCACAACCATTGGCATATTCTTTTCGGCCGCAGCAATCATCCAGGAATTTTTCGGATCAATTTCATAATACTGTTTCAAATCACCACTGTTGATCATGCGAAACATGAACTCATGTGGGAATAACCTTTCGCCCTTATCTTCTGCATCCTTCCACACCTTAAACAAATGAGATTGTAGCCTGCGAAATGCTTCTTCTTCAGGAATACAGGTATCGGTAACACGGTTGAGGTGGTTTTGCAATAAATCCCATTCCTGTTCAGGTGTTAAATCGCGATAATTTGGAATGCGCCTGTAGTGCGAATGCGCCACAAGGTTCATGATGTCCTCTTCCAGGTTGGCCCCGGTACAGGAGATGATATGGACCTTATTTTGACGGATCATCTCGGCAAAGCTGATACCCAGCTCACCGGTACTCATAGCACCGGCCAGCGTAACCATCATTTTCTTTCCTTCAGAAATGTGCTTTTTATAACCTTTGGCAGCATCAACAAGGGCTGCCGCATTAAAATGGAGGTAATGTTTTTCAATAAAAGAAGAAATGGGCCCGTGTTGACTCATACATATTAGATTTTAATGATTTAAGAAGGGCGAAATTAAGGAATAATGAGGACTTAGGGCAGCAATTAAAGGATTTGAGGTTGATTTTAATTTATTCCAGCCTGCTCTAGCTTCTCTTCAAAAAGAATATGTGTTACCCGCTTTGGAAATTCAACTGTGTGAAATTCAGCGGCATCTCCAATGTTATACTTTTTATACCTGGAATGACTGACTTCAAACTCGTTTTCTCCAAGTACCAACCAGTAATGTGTACTTCTGTCTTTCCTTCCAAGAACTTTGGTGAATTTCTTAGTGATAATCCCTCTGATTACTTCTTTCTTGTTTTCATTAAGTAAACGTTGCATATCTTTTTGCTGATATCTTACTAAGGGATAAATCGCAACAACGATTAATGCACCCAGAAAAAAAAGTAAACCTTCACCTAGACCTATGAATAGTATACCAATAAATGCAAGTACAAGTGTGGTGATGATAATTCTCGCTTTGAGCTCTTTTCTTAAAAGTTCTTTATCGTAGGCCGTAAGTGTTTCTTCTCTTTTGAGGTGCAATGATTGGCCGGCAGCTAATAATGCATTGATTTTCTTTCTTACCTCTTGATGTTGTGCATCATCTTTTTCTGACCCTTTAAAGAAATCAATAATCTTACTCATCATTTTTATTACTCTGCCAGTACAGGCCTGTTGGCAATAGCTTTAGCGGTAGCTTCTATAATTTCAAAAGCATTTTCAGCCATGCGGTTTTCAGTATCCAGTGTTGGGTTTACTTCTACTATTTCAAACGCACATAGTTTAGCACTTTTAGCTATTTCAACACACAGCGTTTTTCCTTCTTCAACTGATAAGCCATTTGGAACCGGGGTTCCTGTGCCTAATGAGATTCTTGAATCTAAACTATCTACATCAAAAGAAATATAAATCAGATCGCAATGCTCAAGCATTTTCAATGTTTTTTTGGCTATGGCCTGTGCGCCAAATTTCTTTACATCTTCTGTCTCAATAAAATTCATGTTGTGTTTATTGATTAAATAGTTTTCGGGTTTCTCAAAATCCCGTACTGAAATAAACACAATATCCTCAGGTTGAATTTTTGGTCCTGCTAAACCTACATTTTTAATTTGCTCCCAATACTCAACGGTTTCACTGCGCGGGTTATTTACTTTACATTCAAGATTATCAAAACCACAGGCCATTGCCAAAGGCATGCCGTGCATGTTTCCGGAAGGTGTAGTGTAAGGAGAATGTAAATCGGCATGTGCATCAATCCATACCACTCCCAATCTCTTTTTAGGATTGGCTTTTCGTATTCCGGAAATGGTGCCATAAGCTGTGCTATGATCACCGGCAATAACAAGTGGAAAGAACTCATCAAATATAGTCTCATAAATTTCCAGGCAAACCCGCTCTTCCATAATGAGTACGCCATCAATAAATTTTGCATTGGCGTGTTCAGCCCCATCAAATAATAATTCGTTTACGTGTTCAACTTCAACCGATTCATGTTTGACAAAAAAATCGGATCGCATATCAAGACTAGCAATCTTGATTGCCTCAACTCCTAAGCTGGCCCCACGCGTACCTGCCCCTATCTCAGACTTTACTTCGACAATCTTAATTTCTTTCACAAAAAATATGGTTTGTATCCAGTTTTCCCTGTTTGCAAGGCAAAAAAATGACCTAAAATGGCCTGTTTATCACATAACAAAAGGATCAAAAACGCTTATTGCAAAGATGGCAAATTTATACCAATATTGCACCTCTTTATAAAAACCCCACTTATGCGCTAATGAAGAGTTACAAAGATTTAATTGAGCAGACCTTCGAATTCCCTCAGAAGGAATTTAAAGTAAGAGAAAACGAACTGCTGTTTAATGATGTGCCTCTAATGGATATCATTAAAGAATACGGAACTCCGCTTAAGCTGACTTATTTACCTAAGATCAGTGAAAATATACGCTATACCAAAGCTACCTTTAATAATGCAATCGAAAGGTTTAAATACGATGGTACATACACCTATTGTTATTGCACCAAATCATCACATTTCTCGTTTATACTTGAAGAAACACTAAAAAATGATATTCACTTAGAGACATCTTCTTCTTTCGATATACCGATCGTAAAAAAACTTTACGACAATGGTAAAATTGATAAAAACACTTTCATTATATGCAATGGATTTAAAATGCCCTTGTATTTGCAATACATCAGTGAACTGCTCAATGATGATTTCAAAAACTGCATTCCAATTCTTGACAACCTGAAAGAAATTGAGCATTACGAAAACAATGTAAACAAACCTTATAGTGTAGGTGTTCGTGTAGCAGCTGATGAAGAACCAAAGTTTGAATTTTACACATCTCGTTTAGGTGTTCGCTACAGCGATATTGTGAGCCTCTATAATGACAAAATAAAGCCAAGCAAAAATGCTTCTTTAAAAATGTTGCATTTCTTTATCAATACCGGCATCAAAGACACTGCTTATTATTGGAGTGAACTCAGCAGGTTTGTATTTAAGTATTGCGAACTAAAGAAGATTTGCCCCGAGCTTGACTCCATCGACATTGGCGGAGGTTTTCCGATAAAAACTTCGTTAACATTCCAGTTTGATTACAAATATATGATCGAACAAATCGTGGAAAACATTAAGTGGATTTGTAACAAAAATAATGTACCTGTTCCTCATATTTTCACTGAGTTTGGTAGTTACACAGTTGGTGAAAGTGGTGCGGTACTTTATCAAGTAGTTGACCAAAAGCTACAAAACGATAAAGAATTGTGGTACATGATTAATGGCTCGTTCATCACTCACTTACCTGATGCCTGGGGGTTAAACCAAAAGTATATTTTACTGGCGATTAATAAATGGGATGATCCATTTCATAAGGTTAATATGGGTGGACTAACCTGTGACAGCCATGATTACTACAACTCTGAAGCACACACAGGCGAAGTGTTTTTACCTATGATTAATGATGAGGAGCCTCTATACATTGGCTTCTTTCATACCGGTGCCTATCAGGAATCATTAGGGGGTTATGGAGGTATTCAGCATTGTTTAATACCCGCCCCTAAACATGTGATCATTGATCGTAATGAAGACGGAGAAATAAGCACAAAATTGTTTGCCGAAGAGCAAAACAGCGATAGTATGCTTCAATTGCTTGGATTTTGAATAATCTTTAAGTTTTCTGGTTTTAAAATAAATTCTGGTCTGTATTTTGATTTTAGCAATTTATGATGAAAAAATATTTTATTCTTAGTCTAATATTAATCTCCCAATTTTCAGTTTTTGCTCAAACTTCAAATGAAGTTATTGAACAAAGCAGAGAGCTTATAAAGCAAAAAAAATATGCGAGTGCTTTTAGCATATTAAATAGTTTTGATCCAAAAAATACAAAGCCAGATGTATTAGTAGAAAAAGTCGACTTGTCATTAAAATACCATGTATCCAGCATCATGCATCAGTTCTTCGCATTTGCTGATATACAACCAGAAGAAGATATACTTCAATACAGAGGAAAGGAAGGCAACTACCCCTTGCAAATGTTTTCAATTCAGTCAGCACTCGATTCATTAATGCGTGTTTACCCTGAAAATGCGCTCCTCAACAAAAGTGCAGGCTTGTTTTATTTTGAGGTACTGATTAATTACGGTGACAATTGGCTGAAAGAACCCAGAGAATTGATACAATTAGCTGAAGGTAATCTTGCGCGTGCTCATTTAATGGATCTTGCCGACTATGAGACTTATTATGCTTTGGGATACATGAAACTAGTAAGTAATAGAATAGAACAAAGTGTTCCTGATTTTTTAAAATCAATTGATTTGAAAGAAGACTTTGCGCCATCGCATTACAACCTGGCCTATGCATTGCAAAGCATCAATAAAATTAATGATGCCCTTACCTATGCGCGAAGCGCACTCAACCTATATAGCAACCCAGCTCAAAAATCAGATGCAGCTAGAATGATAGGTGCCATGTATCAAAAGGCGGGAGAGAAAGTAACGGCTAAGCAATACTATGAGCAGGCCTATCAATTCGACCCTAATTATTACAATGTTCGTGCAGTACTTGATATCTACTTATCAGAAGGAAATAAAAAAGCACAACAACTACAGGAAGAGTTTTTCAGTCTAGCCCCAGATAACCCAACCATTTATAATGATTTACTTGGGTTATACGGCAGGTATAATCAGACAGATAATCTGATTAAATTTTTTGAATCGCAGTTAAAGAAAATTAAGGATGAGCCTATTGTTTCAGGTAACCTTAATCTCTATTTATCATTACTCTACAAAGAAGCAAACAAGGAAAAATCCAAAGCTCATATTGAGGCTGCCCGTAAGATTTTTGAAGAAGTGCTTGAAGCTGAAAATCCCATATTTGAAGCCATAGATAAAGCTTTAGAAGAGTATTGATCGTTCAAAAGAAAGGCACCAACTTTGTCGGTGCCAATCTACCTCTATGAAAACCAAAAAAAATCTCTTTTTAATAGTCTATTTATTTTTGTTTACGCTTAAACATCATCTCTCCCAGATCTTCTTCTTTCACATCGAGCAAACGGGTAATGTTAAAGCCGATTAAAAAAGCCCCATCAGCATAATTATTATTATTATAGAAGTGATTGTACTGCGGCACCATCCATCTGTAATTACCTAAGAACACCTGAAAGGCATGCAGAGGAGTTGCCAATTCTACTCCTAAGCTTATGTTTGGATTAGGGTTATTGAAACGATGTTGGGTTATCGGCTGATCATAGTTGGCGATAAAAGAAAGTGCATCTGATATTTTATATCTACCTAATAAACTAGCTGAGAAATGGTCGTTTTTCATCATTGCTTCAACTTCACCTTCTGAATTTCTAAAACCTTCTACCGCGTTGAAATGTGACAAGTTGATTGATCCCTGAACAGAAAAATCACGAGTTACTTTTCTGGATACCATAATTTGATTAAAATAACTATAGCGTTCCGAATTGTTCTGATAGTTTTCGGCCGGTCTTGTTTCAACTGCCATGTTAACATAGTATGTAACACTTACCGGTGCGCCACTTTTCTCTCGAATCAAAGCATACTTTGCATTAAAATCCCATAGCAGCCGGTCTTTGGTAAAACCAAAACCGAGCATTAAGTTATTGATTGGTGTGTACCCAAAACCCATACGAATATTTGACGGGGCATACAGCCCAAGAAAATCGCTATAGCCATTTTGAACGGTACCAAAACGATGAAGGACATCAAATTCAAAAGTCTTTCGTAATGGCACCAATGTAGTTTGGTTATCAATTAACCAGATGCTCTCAAAGGTATTGCCAACGCGTTGTAATCCTCGGCTATGAATGGCAATGGTAAAAACCTCTTCGTCATCTTGAGCGGCCAATGGCATTATCAAAAACATTAAGGCAGTAAACAATAATGCTTTGCCAAGGTGATTGTAGATATGATTTACTTTTTTCATAATTTCTTTAAGTTTAGTTATTAGAGGCTCCTTGTTGTATCCATGCCAATACTTTTGCATTGTAGGTTGCGTTTGGTCCGCTCAATGGCATAGGCAATCCTCGATTACCCTTCATCCATTGATATAGTTCGCTGTTCTCAGGATTTCCTGTGTTAATGTAATTGCCATTAACCAATGCATTAAAGGCATTAGCTGCTCTCAAATCAGGAGCTACCGTACCATTATGGCATCCTGAGGTATTGCAATCTTTGTTAAAAATCGGAATGATATCACCACTAAAAGACATGGTCCCGACTTCAATTTCTCCTGGCACTACCTGATCGTAGGTACAGGCGTTAATCATAGCCGCCATTACTACAATCAGCGTGAGGGGTAAAAAGTATTTTTTTTTCATTTCTTTTTATTTTGGTTTTCATTTAGAAAAAATTACACAGCAAACCACTTTAATGATTTGCTGTGTAAGGGATAATTTTATTTTAGAATTCAATTTAAAACTGCGTTGTTAAGAAGCGAATTATTACCTGTATGACAACTCGCACAATTGGTAGAGCCTGTTGAACCCGCACCTGCGTGTGCTCCGCTCTTCAGCCAGTCCCATGTATATTTAGCCATCAATTGCTGCTTCACCCAATGTGTATCAAATGCTGGTATAACATTCCAGTTAATGTCATTGATACTGCTTACTGATTTTGCCTTTATATCGGAATCATCTGCATTAGAAATAACATAAGGAAGAGAAATATCATGTGTTACGGCAGCGTCACCTGCATCGTGCATAGCAAAGCTAAAAGCATATTTTACTCCGTTAGGCAACCCGGAAAGGTCTGCATCATTTACTGAACTGGAAGTTAATTTGCGTGTAAGTATTACTGTCCACTCATTCTTGGCTGCATCGTATGCTCTTTCAGTAGTAATGTCATGCTGATCGGAATTGTAGATGAAACCAACCCCGCGCACTACCATGGCATTTTTGCCAGCGGTTGTCCACTCAGCATGCACTTCGGCTAGTTTAGCTTTAGCTGCATTGGACGCTGCGGCAACATCGGGTGTAGCAGCAACTCCGGATTCTGTTGCCCACCAGTTCTTCCAGACGGTAAACGCTGCGTCATCATATGCTGCGCTACCTGGCCACAAGTGGCCCGGTAATTGGCCGGTAATATTATAACCCACCCATAGAAGGTAACCAAGGTCAAGTGCGTTAACTTTTTCAACCGGATCAAACGTACGATCCTGGTATACTACGATTAAACTTCTGTTTTTTGAAACGTCTTTTATTTCAGCAAGGCCAATGTATGGTTCTGTTACTATGTTATTTGATTCATTGGCAATGAAATAACTTGGTATAGTAAATCCATTTACATTTTTGCCCTTGTTGAAAACAAACCGTGGGAAACGATCTACTAGCACTGGATCTTCAGTAAAACCCGCTCCAAAAGCCGCCTGGTCTTCACGCAGACGGTCACCGCCTGCACGGGTAAATTTTGAAGGGGGTGTACCTATCCCATCACGTTGCCGTGCTTCTTGATCTACGAAGGTATCTTCCGCATAACCCATTGGAGAACTGCGGCTACCGCGCCAATGCCAGAAATCAAGCTTATCGTTAGTCAGCAGATTTTTATCTTCATTGAATGTACCTAAGCCTCCGTCACCAAAGTGACAAGTAATAGCACAACCAGCTGCTAAAAAGTTCTGAATACCACCCTCGGCCTTATCGATAAAGAATGTTACCCTATCTTCTTGTATGCGCTGCCCGGAAGGTAAACGATTGAAAGATGTTCCATCGTGCTTCAACGGTTCGTGAAACTGGCCAGGGTAATTTCTACCAACATTGGCTTGTCCGGCAGGGTATTTTTTCTGCTGGCTTTTCCATACAAACTTAAATGCCACATTTGAGGCATCATAAGCTACCTGTACACGTACTTGTAAGCTTAGGGGTTGTAATTGGGGCACCTGGTCCTCATTCTCAAGAGTACAACCCGAAAGTTGAATCATTATACTCCCTGCTATTAGTATGCTTAGCGCAAAGAGAATCTTGGTTACTTTTTTCATGTGATTTGAATTTTGGTTTGTTGAAAGGTTCAATATTGTTTAAGCAGGCTTTTTAAAATCATACACCTTAGATTTTCTTTCGAAGCAATAAAGTATAGACCTTCAAAAACTTAGTTCAACTTACATGCATTAATTCATGCAATGAGTGACAATAATCTGTGGTTATTATGATTAAAATCATAAAACAATATTGCCCATAAAAGGCAGATATTAAGCTTATGAAAATCAGTTAGTTACAAAAGAGAATTTATTGTAGCTTTTTAGAATGGGTATAAATAGAGAAGATTCATTTACTTCTCTATAATTAATTGTTCTGGCGTTGTGCTTTAGCTGTCAGCAGCTATTTGTCGGCCATGAGATAGTAGAGTAAAGAACCCAACAGTGGAAATAAAATACAGACAATAGTCCATACAATTTTTTTATTGTTCGTCAGTCTGTTGTTATTCCAAATACTGTAGATAGTCCAGACAACTATTATCAATACAACTATGGATATGATTCTTGCCATGGTTTATTGCATTATCATGTTTTGAAAATTTTTCTACTTAAAATCAAGTAAAGCGCTATGCCAATTACCGGCAGTATATACACAAATACACCCCAAAGCACTTTCTTTTCAATTGTAAGATTCTGTCTTCTGTACAAATCAATCCACGCAAAGAAAATCAGTAAAGTATAAATTACTGCAAGTAATAGCGTGTTATCTAACAAGAGCTGATTCATTCTACAATTAATTTGCTTCTAATATTTTAAACAGCTCATCCAAGTTCGGTGTAATAATGATTTCTGTTCTGCGGTTCTTGGCCTTGTTTTGAGGGCTGTCATTTGCCGCAACAGGTGTAAACTCTGCCCTGCCCGAAGCTGTGATTTGATTAGGAGATACGCCATTTCTGGTTAATAATTTTGTGATCGAAGTAGCACGCATCACGCTCAGGTCCCAGTTATCCTGCATGTATTGCGATTTTCTTGA
>CAZVFM010000004.1:0-28482 GCA_964626095.1 uncultured Roseivirgaceae bacterium
CGCTTGAAGTGTACAAAAGCCTTGAGCGCACCGGTACAGAAATGTTACGCGCCATTGCTATTTATCTTGGTCTGCCCGAAAATTATTTTGACAGCAGGGTCAAAAATGGCAACAGTATATTAAGACCCATACATTATTTCCCAATTGAAAATCCTGAGGCTATTCCCGCAGATGCAGTACGTGCTGCAGAGCATGGCGATATTAACCTGATTACTTTACTGATGGGTGCAAGTGCTGATGGGCTGCAAGTATTAAGAAGGGATGGAAAATGGATACCCATAACTGCATTACCTGAACAACTGGTAGTAAACGTAGGAGACATGCTGGAGCGTCACACCAATAAAAAATTAAAATCAACGATACATCGGGTGGTTAACCCACCAAGGAACATGATGCATACTTCTCGGTTTTCAATTCCCTTTTTTATGCACCCGCGTTCGGATATGGATCTCACTTGTTTGGATTCTTGTGTGGACGAGAAAAATCCGAAATTATTTGAAGACATCACGGCAGGAGAGTTTTTGGAGCAGCGCCTTGCCGAAATTGGATTGAAAAAATAAATCACGACTGAACAATTGTTCAAGCGCGTTAGATATTATATTTTTCTTAAAGATGTGCTGCTGCTTGCACTCACAAGCTTCGGTGGACCTCAAGCTCATATTGCGCATTTTTTACGCATAGTGGTTGTTAAGCGCGCGTATCTCTCAGAGGAAGATTTAATTGAGCTGAATGCCCTCTGTAATATTTTACCAGGGCCAACATCTACACAAACCATAACTGCAATAGGTTTTAGAATTGGTGGACCCAAACTAGCCTTTCTTACCCTGCTGGTATGGATGCTTCCCGCGGTTACACTGATGACCATTGCCGGCATTACCATGTCTAGTATTCAGGAAAAGGATCTTTCTATCTCATTTACAAAATTTATACAACCCATGGCGGTGGGTTTTGTGAGCTATGCAGCTTACATGATCAGCATGAAAACGGTTAACACCCGGACAGGTGTGGTATTAATGGTAACTGCAGGTGTGGTTTCTTTTTTCGTCCGCACGCCCTACGTGTTTCCCATCGTACTTTTATTTGCGGGTATGGTTACGGCATTCAAGTACAAGGCACATCCAAAAGAGGAGAAATCAAAGCTGAAAATTCAATGGGGAAATTTTATTCTTTGGGCCGGAGTGTTAATTGCAGCGGCAGCATTGGGTATTATAACAAAGGCGCTGCCCATCAGGTTGTTTGAAAATTTTTATCGTAATGGTAGTTTGATTTTTGGTGGCGGACAAGTTTTAATCCCACTTTTATATACTGAGTTTGTAGAGTTTAAAAAATACCTCAGCTCCCAGGAATTTCTTTCAGGATATGCCATGGCACAGTCACTGCCGGGTCCAACATTTTCGTTTTCAGCCTACATAGGGGCATTGGCCATGCGCGAATATGGAATTATTGGCGAAGTGCTAGGTGCGCTTGCAGCGGCAATTGGCATATTTTTACCTGGTACATTTTTAATATTCTTTGTGATCAGGTTTTGGGAAGGATTAAAAAAGTACCGACCGGTCAGGGCTTCGCTGGAAGGAGTAAATGCGGCCAGTGCCGGATTGGTAGCTGCTGCGGCAATTCTTCTTTATCAACCATTGGATAATAATTTTATGAATGTGGGATTTATTATTGGTACGTTTTGTTTGCTGGCCTTCACTAGAATTCCTCACCCCTTCATTATAATTGTCGGCTTGCTTGCTGGATTTATTCTTTAGCGCATAAAAAAAGCCGGCTCAATCACCGGCTTTCATTTAAATATTCTTGATTTTTTATCCTAACTGGAAAATAATAGGGAGTACCATGCGCTGCTTAACAGCCTTGCCCCGTTGCTTACCTGGGTTCCAGGGAGGTGCACTTTGAAGTACCCTAACGGCCTCTTCATCGCAACCGGCACCAATACCTCTGATAGATTTTACATCTGAAATGGTTCCATCTTTATTAACAACAAATTCCACGAACACACGACCTTCAATACCCATTCTGCGTGCTTGTGCAGGATACTTCATTTTCTTCTGAACAAACTCATAGAATGCCGCCATACCACCTTTAGGTGCAGCAGTTTCTTCAACTACTAAAAAGATTTGATCGTAATCTTCTTCATCGGGAGCATCTGTAATGATCAAATCTTCAATTTTGGTATCATCAGTTATTTCAACATCAAACTCTATTTCGATCTCATCTTCAATCTCTTCTTCATCCGGCACCTCTATAATTTCAGGTTGCTGAATTTTTGGTGGGGGTGGAGGTGGAATATCTGTTGGGGGCACTTCGATCATTTCTTCGAAATCATCAGAAACATTACCCAGATCAACCAGGGATCCATCATCAAAGCTTCTCCACTCAAAGGCGGTTATGATAATCAATAAGCTGGCAACAAGGCCAATATTAAAAAAGAGGCCTATTTTGGTATTCAAATCAGCTTTTTCAGTTTTTTTAGCTTCCATCACGTGTGATTTTATTCAGTAGATACAAAACAATAAGAAATTCCATAAAATTCAAAGTATAAAACCCTGTTTGGCAATAAAAGTCACAAACCAAATTTTATTCTGTCTATCGCCTGGCTCCGTAGTACAGGCTTATAAAAACAGTTGGAAAAACGGCCGAATTCTCAGTTGTAGGCATTAAAACAATCGCCCGGGTATAAGCGTCCATTAAAAAACCAACTTCAAAACCGGCAATCTGATTTTTTGCAGGACCTAATTCAAAACTAATGGCCGTTTTTAAGTTTACACCAGGAACAATTTTAGACTCGGGAAGGCCTTCAAATAATCTTCCCGGACCTAAAATATTAAAGAAATTATGTTGGGGATTATTGGGATCGTATGGCTCTCTGGCTGTTCTGAAGGATTGGTCAAGTCCCCTCTCGATGTAGTAGGGTGTTTCAAATCCCAAACTTGGCCCTACCGCACCCACTGCTTTTATTTCTACCCCTTGTTGTGAAGCCTTCTTAAAGACCAGGAAATCGCGACCGTATTGCCCACGAATGGTGTACAGATAATTACTTTTTCCGTAAATAAAGAAATTGCCAGTGAAGCGGGCATTGTACCTTCTTTCCTGCCCATCTTTCACGTTCATGATTTCCAACCCAAATGTCTCGAACATCCGATCATTTATCCTGCGCGATTTCTTTAATACAAATCCCCCGATCAGTCCGCCAGAAGAATTTTTATTCACCCCCCAGGTAAACTCATTGTTGTATTCATAAATCTCCTGACTTTGGGCAAAAGTTGCCGGAAGACATAAAGAGGTGATAAACAATATAATTAAGCCCGATTTCATTTACACACTTTGACTTAAAAGTAATTTTTTTTACATAACACTAAAAATTCTAACATGGTTTATTATGCATAGTATGACAATAAAGTACCAAGGCGGACTGAGAACATTAGGTACGCACCTCAAATCGGGCAATCAGGTACTTACCGATGCCCCAACAGATAATAGGGGGAAGGGAGAAGCTTACAGCCCGACCGACCTTGTGTGCAATGCCCTTGCGGCCTGTATGATGACTTTAATGGGTATGGAGGCTGAGAAGGAGCAAATTGATTTGACTGGGATGAGTGCGGAGATAACCAAGACCATGGACAGCAATCCCCGAAAGATCAAAGAAATCAGCATTAATTTTTATTGCAACAACCTCAATGCAAGTGAACTGCAAAAAGAAAAACTAAGGAGAGCCGCATTAACCTGCCCGGTAGCTTTGAGCTTGGCCGATGGCCTGAAACAAGCAGTGGAATTTAATTTTTAATCTGCTCAACCATCTCCTTGTAGCTGATGCCCATGTGGGAATTAGTATAAACAGCATTTCCATTTTTAATGATGAGTACCTGAGGAGATTCGTGCACAACATGGAATTCTTCAGCAATTTTGTTTGAGATTCCTCTGTAAGAATGCAAATCAAGTAAATAACAGTTTGCCCCCTTCATCTCATCAACATTCCAGTTGCGCTCAAGCCTGTCGAGTACCATTCGGCTTATTGAACAACTAGTGCTATGCTTGAAAATAATTACCGGCTTTTGTTTTGAATCAATTTTAATTTGTTCGAGTTGCTCGGATTTGTTAAGCCTTTCCCAATTCATCAGATGTATTTATTTGCTTAACTATCTGTAGGTAGTATAGTTCCTTTACTTAATAAATTAATCGTACCACAAACCAATTTCACGCTTGTCGTAACGAGGTTTGTGAACTTTTTCTTTCAGGTGACCGGGTTGTGCATCGTTTTTCTGGAAGAGCCTGGCCCAAAGTAATTTTATTCCGGTAATGGGATCTTTGCTTTCGGCTGTATTGGATTTACCACTTTGTGCAAACTTTGAGTCGGGATGCATGTCGGGCGACTTGTATTTATGCATCTTGATATTGCCCTGGTAATCTGCTATACGATAATTTACTTTTGATGGGCTAACCACTTTAAGCGCATCTCTGTGACTGTTTGGATTAGCTACATACTTGGGTTGTTTTACGAAACCCCTGTACGCACTTCCTTCTTTAGCGTACTTACTTGCAGGGATACCTTTTAATGCTTCATCAGAAGCATGAGGCTTCTTTGCATAGTTTGAAGGCATTTTTACTTTAACCTGTAAGCCCGAAACTGCAGATACACCCTTACCGGGTTTAGTTACGCGCACAGACTCGCTAACCGAATTTGGCGCACGTACATACGAAGGTTGTTTCTTTTGTCCTCGATAATTCAGGTAGCTGCCGTCAAATCCTGGAGTATAATCGAAGAGGTGTTTGTTTCCGCGCCAACGCGCAGCAGGATCGTCAGTCACCGGTTTTTTCTCTTTAACGGGTGTAGTTATATTATTCATCTGTGCAAACGATTTTGAGGGTGTTCTTCCAGCAATGGCTTTGCCATCATTGTTCCAACTTCCACTCACGCTACCACCACCCTTCAAAGGTTTACTTGCTTTGATGTTACCTGTATAACTTCCCCCCTGATCGGTAAACACTTTGCCATATTTTCTGTCTCCGCGGTACACATCAATACCAGCAGCAGCTTTACCCGGAGTGCGCCCTGCAATGGCTTTGCCGTCATTGTTCCAAAAACCACTTCTGCTTCCTCCGCCTTTGAGTGGTTTGCTTGCTTTGATGTTGCCCGTATAACTTCCTCCCTGATCGGTAAACACTTTACCATATTTTCTGTCACCACGGTACACATCAATGCCAGCAGCGGCTCTGCCGGGAGTACGCCCTGCGATTGCCCTGCCCTCATTATTCCATGAACCACTTCTGCTTCCGCCCCCTTTCAATGGTTTTTGCGATTTTATGCTGCCCTGAAAACCTGCCCCTTGAGTTTGCATCATTGGTCTTGCCTGTCCGGCCCTTAAGTCTCCCTTATAATTGCCAATTCCTTTTGCTCCCATTCCCGGACTTCTTCCAGGAATAGCAGTACCCACTCTGCCATCTCCGGTTCTACTCGAAGATTTGTATCCGCCATAAGGACTTTTACCCCTAAATGCCTGATCGCCCGACTTACTGTTGCTCAACTTTCTCACTAACACGGGTTGTCCTGCTACTTGTTTATTGGAAGGTCGGGTGGTCCTGATTTTTCTTCCGGCAATATCGCCTGTCCATGCGCGAGGAGTGGTTCTGGTAGCACTTACATAGCCTGCTTTTGAGCGCCCTTGATACGGCCGGTCACCAACACGTTTTCTGCCTGCATAGGGATTAGTTGAAGGAATAATGGCCTTAACTGGAGATTGATAATTTCTTGAACGCAATGGTCTGCCGGCAACATCGCGGGTAAATGCTTTCTCTCCTTTAGAAAATTTTCCTGCATAAGGATTGGTGCTCCGTCTTACAACAAAAGCAGAAGAAGCTGATCTGGGAATAATTTTTTTCTTAGTTCCAGGAGGTCCCGGTTGTGATTGCAGCCTACCCAACCTTGCCAGTTGTGCCTGATTAGAAACAGCACGCTGTCGAAGCTTCGGTGTTGCCGAACGATTATTTACGTAAGGTCCCTTTTGAGAAAACACATTCCTGTTTCTGGCAACAGACGAAGCAGTGCGTGGCGCCCGAATGCGCCTACCGGCAACGTCACCTGTCCATGCCCTTTGTGATGTTCTTGGGGTTGAAGAATAAATGGGTCTGTTGGCAGAAGCCGGCCTGTCGGCTCTTTGTAATTTTCTTCCGGCATATGGGTTGGGTTGGCTGTAGACTGCTTTACCCCTGGTAGGAGAGGAGTCAGTACCTTTTGTTCTTACCCTTCTTCCGGCCGGATCAGTGGTTCTTGCTCGATCGCCTTGTTTTGATCTTGACTTGTAGGTAGACTGCCTAAGTTTGGCGCGATTGCTCTGCGCTCTCTCTTTACTAGGTCTTTCTTTGCGAATGCCCTTTACGCGTTTGTCTTGTTTGCGTTCAAAAAGTGTTTTACGCGGAGCTTTATCCTGCGCCTGGGATGGCAACACGATAAAAAGTAAAACCAATGAGAGCAAAAGTATTCCCAATGACTTTAAACCTGAACAATAGATATGGTCTCTCCTGAAAATCAAAATCACACAAAAAGACCTCCAAAATAGCTAAAATTTCAGTAAGTCTTCGATTGCTGGCCTTAGGCGATCTTTAGGCAGGAAATTCTTCTCCAATGTTGGAGCAAAAGGAATGGCGGTGTCCAGGCTGGCCACGCGTTTTATTGGGGCATCCAGATGTTCAAAATAATGCTCGTTAATCCACGCACTAATCTCCGCACCAATGCCACCAGTCAGGGTGTCTTCATGCAAAATAAGTACCCGGTTGGTTTTTTTTACTGTTTCAGCTACGGCTTCTTTGTCCCATGGCATCAGTGTTCTTAGGTCAAGAATATCTGCTTTCCATTCAGGTATTGTTGACATAATTTCTTTCGCCCAAAGTACGCCCATACCATAGGTGATAATGGAGAGGTCATTACCTTCACTCAACAACTGTGCTTTTCCGATTTCAACGGTGTAATAATCATCAGGAATAGTATCCTTTATTGAACGGTACAAAAGTTTATGTTCGAAATACATGACCGGATTGGGATCTTCTATGGCGGCACATAGCAAACCTTTGGCATCGTACGGATTTGATGGATAAACAATCTTAAGCCCCGGTGTATGAAAAAACCATGCTTCGTTCGATTGACTATGAAAAGGTCCGGCAGCTGTACCTGCACCTGTAGGCATGCGGATAACTACATCAGCGTTTTGTCCCCATCGCCAATGTATCTTGGCCAGATTGTTAACAATTTGATTAAAGGTTTCAGTAACAAAATCCGCAAACTGCATTTCAACCATGGCCTTCATTCCTTTGATAGAAAGACCAAGTCCTGCACCAACAATGGCTGCCTCGCAAAGCGGTGTGTTGCGCACACGCGCTTTACCAAATGCTTTTACAAAACCATCTGTAATTTTGAATACACCGCCATAATCGGCAATGTCCTGACCCATTAGCACCAACTCGGGGTAGCGTTCCATGCTTTGACGCAAACCATCACTGATGGCATCAATGAAGCGCTTTTCTGAGTTCTTTTTACCAGAGGGTTTTACGATTTTTTGAACATGCGGAGCAAAGACATCGCTGAATTCCAACTCGGTGTTAGCAACAGGATGAGTTTCTTTGAAAGCTGTAGCAAGTCCCTGTTCAATTTCTTCTTTGATTTCTTTGCGAAGCGACTCAATATAATTTTTTGTAATTACTTTCGACCGGATGAGGTACTGCTCATAATTGCTAAGTGGATCTTTCTTGGCCCAGGTGTCCATCAGTTTTTTTGGAACATATTTAGTGCCCGAAGCTTCTTCATGCCCGCGCATTCTAAATGTTATGCACTCCAGTAATACCGGCCTGGGTTTTTTACGCATGCTTGTGGCCAGTGTTTTTACGGTATCATAAACTTCAAGAATATTGTTACCGTCTATTTTAATGCCCTCCATTCCGTAACCAATGGCCTTATCAATAAAATTTTTGCAACGGAACTGTTCGTTGCTTGGTGTTGATAAACCATAGCCATTATTTTCAACTACAAAAATCACAGGCAGGTCCCATACAGCGGCAACATTAATTGCTTCATGGAAATTGCCTTCGCTTGTTCCACCATCGCCATTAAACACTGCAGTAATTTTCTTTTCTTT
This sequence comes from uncultured Roseivirgaceae bacterium, assembly GCA_964626095.1. Classification (GTDB taxonomy): domain Bacteria; phylum Bacteroidota; class Bacteroidia; order Cytophagales; family Cyclobacteriaceae; genus DAOLDI01. The sequence continues at coordinate 8,124 of CAZVFM010000004.1, forward strand.
TTTCAGCAGGTGCGCCAAAGCAATACCATCGGCAATGCCGTTTTGCGGACCCAGGTGAGAGATCATCCCAACAATGTGGTGTTCCTTATTACCAAAATGAAACGAACGGTCACGTCCCTTGGTGTATCCCATGGGTGTACCTTGCCATTGGGCAAAAAGTCGATCGAAGGGCATGTTGCGACTGGTAAACACGCCCAGGTTGCGGTGCATGGGCAAAATAAACTCATCTTTATCCAAGGCCATAGTTAGCCCCACCGCAATGGCCTCTTGTCCAATGCCGCTGAACCATTTGCTGATCTTATTTTGCCTTAATAACACCAGCATTTTTTCTTCTATCATGCGAGGGTAGAGAATTCCTCTGTAAAGGTCTTTTAACTGCTGGTCAGTATATTTCTTGCGATCGAATTTCATAATAGAAGGAAGATCGGGCAAAGTTAATGGAGTTTTTGAATCCAGATTACAGAATATATAAGAGCTTATAAACCAAAGGGTGCACCTACTTAGTAAAATCAATGGCGTAATCTTTATTTATATTTGAGGCAAATGATCAATTTTGAATCCTTCACTTTAGAAAACGGCCTTTCTGTTTTGGTGCACGAAGACCCCACAGTGCAAATTGCTGTGATGAATATTTTATATAATGTAGGCTCACGCGATGAAAGTGAAGACAAAACAGGGTTTGCGCATCTATTTGAACACCTGATGTTCGGGGGTTCAGCCAATATTCCTTCATATGATGAGCCTCTTCAATTGGTTGGGGGAGAGAACAATGCATTTACCAGCCCTGACATCACCAACTATTACCTCACAGTGCCCGCACAAAATATTGAAACAGGGTTTTGGTTAGAGAGTGACCGCATGTTAAGCTTATCGTTCAACCCCAAAGTCTTGGAAGTACAACGCAAAGTAGTGGTCGAAGAATTTAGACAGCGTTACCTCAATCAACCGTATGGTGATGTTTGGTTAAAGCTCAGGCCCCTGGCCTATACGAAACATCCATACAAATGGGCAACCATAGGTAAAGAAATTTCGCATATTGAAAACGCACATATGGACGATGTGAAAGATTTTTTCTACAAATATTATGCGCCTAACAACGCCATTCTTGTACTTGCCGGAAATGTAAAACTTGATGATGTAAAAAGGTTGAGCGAAAAATGGTTTGGTCCTATTGAAAGGCGTGCAACCCCAAAACGCAATTTACCGAAAGAGCCGGCACAAGGCACAAAACGAGTGATTGAAGTAGAGGCTAAAGTGCCCGCAAATGTGATTTATAAATCCTATCACATGCCGGGTCGTTTTGATGACGATTATTTTGCAACTGATTTTTTATCGGATGTATTGGGTAGAGGAAACTCCAGTCGCCTGCATCAAACCCTGGTTAAAGAAAAGAAATTATTCACCGGAATAAATGGCTACGTTACCGGCAGTATTGATCCGGGTTTGTTTGTTATCAGCGGAAGGCTGGCCAAACATACCAGCTTTGAGCAAGCAGAGCATGGCATTGATGAAATTGTTGATCAACTCAAAACAATTGGACCCTGCGCAGAGGAGGTGGATAAGGTTAAAAATCAGGCTATCTCTACTTTGGCCTTTGATGAAGTGGAAGTATTACATCGTGCCATGAACCTGGCGTATTTTTCATTGAGCGAGAATGTTAATCGTGTAAATGAAGAAGCAGATCGGATCAGCAAAGTAACTGCTTCGGAAATAAAAGAAATGGCAGAGAAAGTTTTAAGAAATGAGAACTCTTCTGTTTTGTACTACAAATCAACCGCTAACTAACCATGATGAAAATTAGAGTGGGTTTAGGATATGATGTGCATCAGTTGGAAGAAGGCCGGGATTTTTTTCTTGGCGGAGTAAAAATTCCAGCAAATAAAGGTGCGGTTGGCCATTCAGATGCGGATGTGTTAATTCATGCCATTTGCGATGCCATTCTTGGTGCAGCAGGTATGCGGGATATTGGCTTTCACTTTTCCAATAAAGATCCTAAGTATAAAAATATCGATAGCAAGATTCTGTTAACCGAAGTCATGCGTATGTGTAAATCGGCCGGTTGGGAGTTACAAAATATTGACTGCACGGTGGTACTTGAAAATCCAAAAATCAACTCGCATATAGACGCTATGAAAAATGCGCTACTACCCATTCTTGGCATTGATGCCGATGCGCTAAGTATCAAGGCAACAACTAGCGAGAAGATTGGATTTGTTGGAAGAGAAGAAGGTGTTTGTGCCCATGCGGTGGCTTTGTTAACCAAAGATTAAACATTTTGTCTCAGTCTAATCAAATTACATTTATCGGCTCGGGCAATGTGGCCTGGCACCTCGCTCCAGCTTTGGATAATACTGATTATAAAGTTGCTGAGGTCTACAGTAAAGATCCAAAACATGCGAAGGCCCTTGTAGAGAAACTTTATGAAGCTGAAATAACGCATACACTCGATTTTTCTGGTAGTCCTTCTGGCATTTTTATTATTGCGGTTAGTGATGACGCTATTGCAGAAGTGGCGCAAGAAATTATTTTACCCGATGAGGCCATACTTGCGCATACTTCAGGAGGCCAGGCACTAAGTGTGTTGGGTTATTCAGGGACTGAGCATCTTGGCGTGATTTATCCATTGCAGACCTTCAGCAAAAACAAAAAAGTAGAATTCAAAGAAATACCATTTTTTATTGAGTCAGATTCTTCTTTTGCCCAAGAAGTATTAATGAAAATGGCAAAAACACTGAGCAAAGAAGTTCATAACATCAATTCAAAACAAAGGCAGGCCTTGCATGTGGCAGCAGTGTTCGCATCAAACTTTAGTAATCACATGATGCATATTGCCAATGAAATTATGGCGGAAAAGAAACTTGATTTTGATTGGCTTAAACCACTGATAGCCGAAACGGTAAACAAATCCTTAAGCATTGGCCCCGAAGAGGCGCAAACCGGTCCGGCAAGAAGAGGAGATATACAAACCATGGACAAGCACCTGGAATTTTTAAGTAATGAGAAAGAATTAGCTGAGTTGTATCGTCTGATCAGTCAGCATATTTTGGATAAGTATCAGCAATAGTATAGTCCTGCCACCACTTAAAATGGTGGCAGGACTATATCAATGATTTTTTCTGCTTCAACTTTTTCAAGAGGATGGGGGGTGTTTTCAAGTAATTTAAATTTTCCATTTGGTAAATAAGAAGCTACTTGTTCTGTGTAATTGATATCCGCCATGTTATCCTGATCACCCTGACAAACCAATACAGGAGTTTCAATTTTGTGTAGTACTTCTTTTGTGAGTAATGGCTTATCTCCCAAAGCAAGCATCATCTCAGCAGTTTTTTGCATCAATAATTTCCAATCGTTAGGTTGATGTCTTTGTTGTAGTGTTTCCGCAAAAGCCGGAACCTTTTCCAATAGTTTTTCTGGATTCAACATTTTAACTTCTTTGATTGCACTTTCGGGGGACCAGTCGAATTTTGTTCCGAGCGTTATGATTTTATTGAATCGACCAGGTTGTTGATGGGCCAGGTACAATGCCACATAACCGCCCATGCTATATCCAAATATATTTACTTGTTCAATTCTTTCTTCATTTAAAAATTGTAGCAGCTCGTCTGCAAAGACTTTAATTCCAAAACCCTTATCTGAAAAAGCTTTTTCTCCATGTCCTGAAAAATTTAACGTATGAACCTTAATGTCTTGTGTTTCGAGTTGCTTTGTTAATGATTTGAATTGAGATGCGGCACCAAGGGCCCCATGGAGTAAGATGTATTTCATCAATCTTGCCATTCGTAAACATCCTGACTATAACCGGCAAAAACGCCAAATCCGTTTTCAATATTATTAAATACCTGAACAGGTTGCGCGAAGGGATTACCGTAATTGTATGATTGAAGACTTGCTGTTAAAACATAATTGTAAAAGTCTTCACTAACTGTACGCAGAACAATAATCAGCTTGTTGTTTTCATTTAGTTGTCCAATTGAAACTTTAGCCGGTAGTGTGGTTTGTTTTCCATCAAAGAGCAAATCGTTAAAAATCAAACCCTCGGAGCCATAGCCGTAATTATTCGCAAAAGAAGGATCATCAGAGGTGAAATAAGCGGGGTATCTTTGTGTGATCAATTCTCCTGTTTCCCAGTGCTCAAAACTGGTTTCAATAAGCAGTAAAAGTTGGTAGTAGTTTTTTTCGTTGGGCCGGTCTGTAAAAGATAATTTTAGTGACCTTTCATATTGATCAGGAGCTAATTCACCAATTTCAACTAAATCTATACTAACTTTTTCTGGTGCCAGGGATTGTGCTTGTACAACACCATAATTTTCGGTGGTTACTTTGATTTCATACAACGCTTCAATCAAAGGTCTTACAAACATTCCCTTGTAATGTCCATTGCCTTGAGGCACTAACTCTTCTATTAACAAATTGTCTTTATATATACCCACCTGGGCATTGTTTATATTTATAAACTCTGCGTCATCGAGTACATGCCTGTTCAATGAAACATGTGCCTCAAACAAACTGTCAGGATTAAAAAAGGAATTTACCACAAGCTGTTGCTGTTTAAGTGGGATGTCCACATCAACCACCAATTCACATGAAAGGATGAACCCAAACAGACCTGATAATATGATGGTTAGAATTTTTTTCAAAATCGTCAAAATTTAAAACTGTAAGAGAACGAAGGTATTATTGGGAACAAACTGTATTGGATAAATTTCTTTTGTCCTTGCAGGTCGCGCCCTACATCCAAAAAAAATGGATTTCTTCGATTGTATAAATTATACACAGCAAAGGTCCATTTTTTTTCTCCCCACTTCGTTTGCTTTTTCTTTCCGTAACTTATGTCCATACGATGGTAGGCTTGCATTCTAAACCCATTTCTGCCTTCAAAGTATTCAACATTTCCTTGATAAAACCCTTGACGAAACATGTCAGGACCCCCACCTGTGTACGAAGATATTGGTAATGATAAAGCAGTACCTGTGCCGTACACCCAGGTAAATGCAAAATCCCTATCCTTTTCCATTTGATAGGATAGGGCCAGGCCTATATCATGCCTGCGATCGTACTTATAAGGAAACCATAATCCGCTGTTGAGGTTATCAAATTGTCGATTGGTCCACGATAGAGTATAACCTAACCAACCATTAACTCTGCCTGCTTTTTTTTGAAGGAAAAACTCTGTGCCATAACTTTCTCCTCTTCCGGTTTCAACTTTGTTTTGCCAATCTTCTTCAATGTTAATGAAGCTTGCACCATCCTTATACTCAATGAGTCCTTTCATTTCTTTATAATACCCCTCAAGACTGAATTCGTATCCGGTAAAGGGCGAAAAAGCAAAGCCGGTGGATGCAATAGATGATTGCTCCGGACCAATGCGCGCAGTGGCCGGCACCCAAAGGTCGGTGGGTAAACCAAGACCGGCATTGGTAAGCAAATGTATAAACTGAGTCATTTTGGCGTACGATGCTTTTAATGAGAAAGAAGAGCCTAGCAGGTATCTTCCGGATATACGCGGCTGAATAGAATGATATAATTTATTTTCAACAAAAAAACCTGAGGCATGAATACCCGCATTGATTTTCAATTTATCTGTGATCAGGAAATCATCTTCTACATAAAGAAAAAATTCTTTAGCAAAGATTTTTGGTGCGCCAAAAGTAGTGTCACGTTCTTCGGTTGAACGAAAACTAAAAACTCCGGGAGTAAACAGGTGTTGAATGGCTTGCCCTCCAAATTTTATATAATGATTGGGGTTTGGCAAATAATCAAAATCTATTTTAAGTGCGAAATCTCGTATACCTGATATATACTGATCATTATAAAAATTCTCTTCTTCATATCCGGGCCCGGAAATGGTTTCATTGTATTTACCAAAAATATCAAAACGATAACGACTGTAGGTGGCAGTTGTGTTGCTAAACAGCTTTTTATTTATAACACTGTTCCAGCGCAATGCGGTTGTAATATTACCCCATCGCAAACCAAATTCTTCTTTGTAGTCTGTTCTTCTGTTATTGTTGATATAGTAATTTTCATAACGGGAATATGCTTTGTCATCACCCGCATAAGTACTCAGGTATATCCTGTTTTTGTCATTAATGCGATGATTAATTTTTGCATTCAGATCATAGAAGTAATATCCAACGGATTCGTTTCCTCCAGAGGCGAGTTTAATTAATGGCCGTGCAAGCAGGTCAATATAAGTTCTTCTTGCCGATACAATAAATGAAGTTTGATCCTTTTTTATCGGCCCTTCCAAAGTTAGTCTTGATGCGATCAGTCCAATTGCTCCTTCTCCTTTTATCTCTTGCATATTGCCTTCTTTCATGTGAATATCAATTACGGATGAAAGTCTTCCTCCGTAACGGGCAGGGAAGCCTCCTTTTATTAACTCAACATGATTTATGGCATCGGCATTGAAAACAGAAAAAAAACCAAAAAGGTGAGAGGCGTTGTAAACCGGGACACCATCAAGTAAAATAAGGTTTTGGTCGGGGCCACCCCCGCGCACATACAATCCGCTGCCTCCTTCAACACCCGACTGTACACCGGGCAACAACTGAAGCACTTTTAGCACATCGGTTTCGCCTAACAAAGCCGGCATGGCTTTTATTTGATCAATCGGCACGTGTACCCTGCCCATCTGTGAACTTTCCTGTATGCTGCTTTCAGCTTCCGCGCGGATGATAATTTCTTTTAGGTACGCTGAGGGCACCAGAAATACATTTATGGTGGTGTCTTTACTGAGTAAAAATTTTGCAGATTGTGACTGATAGCCAACATAGGAAACACTAAACAAAACTGAGTCGCTATTCAGTGTTAAACTATAGAAGCCATAATTATTTGTGCTTGTACCCTGTAAGGTAAGCGCATTGTAAACGTTGGCACTTATAAGGTTTTCTCCGCTACCGATTTCTTTAACATAGCCGCTAATGGTATACTTTTGCGCAGCCAAGGGATTGACAGAAATAATAGCAAGAAGCAACAACAATGCCCTCATACAGTTAATCAATACTACAGAAAACGAAATTTAATTAAAGAAGGTGTATTTATGTTAAAATTTTTGGCTTATAACACATACTAGGTATTTTTCAATTTTCTGGCTACTACAAATCTTGACTTACCTTGCAAATCCTGAAGTAGTTTCGTTTTATATCCAAGCCCTTGTAAAAGTGCTTCAGTTTCGGCTCCCAAATTTGCATTGATTTCTAAGAATAACCTGCCGTCTTTTCTAAGTATTGGGTATGTTTTTTTTGCTATTGCTTCATAAAACATGAGCGCGTTTCGGCTAGGAACGAACAAGGCAAGCGAGGGCTCATGGTACAATACATTCAAACGCATACCAGCCTTTTCTGATTCGGTTACGTATGGAGGATTGCTTACCACAACATCCAATTTTTCAAACGGAAGGTTTTGTTTTAATATGTTGTGATGTAACCAGGTAATTTTTACATCATAGCGCAACGCGTTTTCGGCTGCAACAAACAGTGCACTTTCGCTTACTTCTGTAGCGATCACCTGCGCAGAGGGAAATTCCAGTTTAAGTGTAACAGCAATACAACCGCTGCCTGTGCCAATATCCAGTACTCTAAGCTTTTTTGCTTTGCTCTTTTTTAAATGCTCGCTAGCCAATGCCACCAGTTCCTCAGTCTCAGGCCGGGGGATAAGCACATCATTATTGACAAAAAATGTTCTACCAAAAAATTCTGCTTCATTAATAATGTATTGAATGGGTTCATGGTTGTTGATGCGCTCAGCAATTTTTTTTAAATGTTTATATTTTACATCGAATTTATTGATGACCTTATTGGCCACAATATCGGTTTTGCTAAAGTTGAGATACTTCTCAAAAACGATGTAGGCAATACTTTTCTTTTCTTCTGGGTCTTCGTCCAGGGTAATGCTTTCAACAAAGGCTTTAAAAACTGCTTTGGAATTGGCCATAGCTTAATTAATCTTTGCAAGTTTACTAAAAGCATGGAAGTAGTACAGCAACATTGGCAGTTTATGCAAAGGGCTATCGCCTTGGCCGGTTTGGGCCTTGGGGATGTCAGTCCTAACCCCCTTGTGGGCTGTGTGATCGTTTATGAAGGAAAAATTATTGCTGAGGGCTGGCATAAAAAATATGGTGGACCTCATGCAGAAGTAAATGCAGTGAATGCCCTCAAGGATAAATCACTATTGCGTCAAAGTACAGTATATATAAACCTGGAACCATGTGTTCACCAGGGCAAAACTCCTCCATGTGCGGATATGTTATTGGATCTTGGTGTGAGAAAGGTTGTGATCGCCAATACAGACCCCTATCCATTAGTGGCCGGCAAAGGAATTAAAAAACTCAGAGAAGCGGGAGTAGAAGTGATTGAAGATGTTTTACAAGAAGCCGGTAATATTCTTAATCGCAGATTTTTTACTTCTATTGAAAAACAAAGACCCTATATCATCCTTAAGTGGGCACAAACTGCTGATGGATTTATAGCAACTGAGGATTATAATTCAAAATGGATCAGCAATGAACAGTCAAGGCAGTTGGTGCATCGCTGGCGTGCTGAGGAAGATGCCGTGATGGTAGGCGGCAACACGGCTAAGCATGATAATCCGCAATTGAATGTGAGGCATTGGGTGGGAAGAAATCCACTGAGAATTGTTGTTGATAGGCAACTAAGCTTGGATAGTACTTTAAAGCTATTTGATAAATCGCAGAGAACTATTTGTTATAACCTGCAAAAAAGTCATGTTGATGAAAACCTGGAGTTTGTTAAACTGGCTGAAGCGAATTTTATTAATAGTCTTTTGGCAGATCTTTACAAAAAAAACATTCAGTCGGTAATCGTTGAGGGGGGTGCGGCATTGCTGAATCAATTCATACAAAACCATTTATGGGATGAAGCGAGGGTATTTATTTCGAACAAAAAATTTGAAAAGGGAATTAAAGCGACCACATTAAATGTTGAGGCCATAAGTATTGACGATGTAGTTGGAGATGAATTAAGGATTTACAGAAACAAAGAATAAGTTATGCTAGTAGTTTCACTCAAAGAAAAGTTCGCTCAGTTTCAAGACCATTGGAACCCTCGCATAATCGCTGAGCTCAATGGACAACAGGTAAAAGCCGCCAAATTAAAGGGGGAATTTATCTGGCACCATCATGAAAATGAAGACGAAATGTTTTTGGTTACAAAAGGGAAACTAAAAATGGAATTTCGTGACAAGATGTTGGAAATTAATGAAGGCGAGTTCATCATCGTTCCGAAAGGGGTGGAGCATAAACCCATAGCCGAACAAGAAGTTGAGCTTTTGCTATTCGAGCCTGCTTCAACACTTAACACCGGAAATATTAATAATGAAAAAACAAGAAAAGGTCTGGAGAAACTCTAACTAAGTTGTCATTTTACATTTGTAATTTTAATTTATGGCCGAAGAACTTATTATTTCAACCTCATCAGATAAACAACAGCGCTATAGTTCACTCATTCCGCAAATTGAAGCCCTTATAAGTGGAGAGCCCGATTTGATAGCGAATCTTTCAAATATTGCTGCGGCATTAAAGCAGGGAATGGAATTTTTCTGGGTTGGCTTTTATATAGTTAAAAATGACCAGCTCGTGCTGGGGCCATTTCAGGGGCCGATTGCTTGCACGCGCATTAATTTGGGTAAGGGGGTTTGTGGAACATCCTGGAAAGAAAAGAAAACCATTATCGTGCCTGATGTTGACCAGTTTCCCGGTCATATTGCCTGCAGTTCGGCCTCAAAATCAGAAATTGTTTTGCCTGGCTTTAAAGATGGGAAAGTAGCGTTGGTAATGGATGTTGACAGCGATAAGCTGAACGATTTCAATGAAACAGACGAAAAATTTCTTCAGCAGATCATATCAAAAATCGAGGAAATACTGTAAGTTTTTAAGGGCTTCATCAAGCCTGTATTTTTTGCTGTTTTTTCTGCTTAATTTCATCTTAGATTATTTACAGTGCTATGAAAAACTTAGCTACAGTTGTTCTGCTATGTGCAGGACTTTTTTACGCGCTGTTACTTTCGGCTCAAATAGGGACCAAAGTTCAACAGCAGCAGTCGATTACCGGTACCTGGTTAAATTCAGATTTTGGTTATCAAATGAAATTGGTTTTACATGCAGACGGTACCGGTGAATTTGATGGAGAAGCCATCCGTTATAAATCCGATAGCAAGCAATTGACAATTACTCAAGCCGGACAGAGCACTACCTACACATTTACGCTAAATGGCAACGCACTTACGCTTTCCGGTGGTGATATTGATGGAAGTATCAACTTCAGTAGGACTTCCGGTCAGGTTACCAGCCAACAGCCGATAACTAATATTGTGACCGAGACACCAAAAACCACAGAAAATTCTTTAGTAGGTAAATGGTCGGCACAGGGCGAGAGCATTGAGTTTACTTCGCAAGGCAAGTGTCTGTATTTTGGCCAGACTTTCGATTATCAATTATCGGGTAATCAACTTACGCTTGTTACGGCTCAAGGTAATGCTGTTTTCGTGTATGCAGTGCAGGGAGATCAGCTTAACCTTACCGCTAACGGACAAACCATTTCCTACACAAAAGGAGAAAAACAGCACAGTGCTCCCGCATCAGGTAAGGGGCAAATTGCTCAAGAACTAGTAGGTAAATGGTGTTATGTCAATGTTACAAGCAGCAGTAGCGGAGGATCAATTTCAGAGCGCTGCATTACACTTCATCCGAATGGCACTTATGAATACTATGGCGAGAGTTCCAGAAGCGTAAATACCAATTCGTATTACGGAGGAACTAATTCGCAGAATAGTGACAATGGCACATGGACGTATGACGGACAAAACCTATACTACAATTCAACAGCTGGTGGTGGATCAGGCGCTTATCGCCTAGAAAAGAGGAACCATCCAAAAAACAATGATCCAATGATCGTGTTGGACGGAGAGACGTATGTGACCTTTTATCAAAAAGCAGCGTGGAGATAAATTGAATTGATTAAATTCGTTTTAACATCCAACACTACCATTACTATGCAAAACAGAAGAGAATGGCTCAAATCCATGCTTGCATTAGGCGCAACCATGCCACTGGCAACGGTAATTGTGCAGGAACTAATGGCCACACCGGTAAGTAATGCCGAACGACTTCACGGAATATCAACTGCATTTGACAAGCATCTCATCAGGTTAGGATCAAATGAAAATCCTTACGGACCTTCTCAAAAAGCAAGAAACGCCATTACTGAAAGCATTATAGAAGGTAATCGTTATGCACATGGCATGGCAAGAGCACTACGCGATTTCATTGCCGAAAAAGAAGGTGTTGCACCCGAATATGTTTTGATGGGTGCGGGTTCATCAGAACTTTTGTGTTTGGCCGGCATGACAGTAGGACTGGAGGGTGGAGCTGTACTTTCGGCATACCCCACGTTTAGATTGCTGATGGATTATGCATCAAAATTTAATGCGAGATGGGATAAGGTAAACCTCGATGAGAATATGTTCCACAACCTTGAAGCAATGGCATCAGCTGTAAAGTCAGATACCAAAATGATTTTTGTGGTTAATCCGAATAATCCAACGGGCACTGTGCTTGATGCGGATAAGCTTAAAGATTTTTGCATAGAAATGTCGAAGAAGGCAACCGTATTTATGGATGAGGCTTATATCGAATTTTTAGAGTCATCAGAAAGAAAATCAATGGTTGAATTGGTAAAACAAGGACATAACGTAATTGTATCGCGCACCTTCTCTAAAATTTACGGACTTGCGGGAATGCGTGTAGGCTATTTAATTGCTAAGCCAGACCTACTAGGAAACATGTCTGAGCGCCAGGTTTGGGGTAATAGTAATCAGGCGGGTATAGCAGCAGCCAGGGCCAGCTATGGAGATGAAGAATTCATGTCATACACCCGGAAGAAAAACGCAGAAGCAAGGGCGCATCTTTTTCAATACCTGGACAGCAAAAAAATATCCTATGGCAAATCAAAAGCGAATGTGGTTTTCTTCCCGGCCCCTAAAGACGGCAAATACATTTTAGAGCAAACCGAAATGAAAGGCTTTCAGATTCGGGTATGGGATTATAATGACAAAGAGTGGTGTCGGGTCAGTATTGGCACATTAGATGAAATGAAGCAATTCACCAAAGCTTTTGATGAGGTAATTGCATGAGTTGGATTTCCCGACTGAATTTTCATAAGGCAGGTAGGGTACTATTGATTTCAGTACTTATCGTGCTCGCTTCACATTCTTTAACATGGATTATTGGTAAAATCAATATCCTTGATGCATTAGAACACTCTGTTCTGGATTTTGATTTTACAGACATTTATTATTCCAGCGGTTATAGCAAACCACAAACGTTGGACTCTACAATTGTTTTGGTAAATATTGGTGAGCTATCGCGAGAGGAAATCGCCAGACAAATTGAAGTTATCAATAGGTATAAGCCCAAAGTGCTGGCAATCGATGTCTTTTTTAGTGACGAGTATGATTCACTGGGCTTTGTTGTTTTACAGCAGTCATTAAGCCAAACCGATAATCTGGTATTAATTAACTCACTTCAACCTGACAAGCCATCCCCTCCTTTTGACAGCTTAATGTATTTAGGAAACAAAAAACTAAGTAATACAACAAGTTTTGGATTCGCGAATTTAAACATCCCTACTGAGGATCCAGGTAGAGGAACTGTTCGATCATTTATTTCAAGAGCTACTATTATGGGCACCTTGCTGACAACTTTTATTTACATAGCAGGTACCGTAGCGGTGATGGGCCTCATTCCTCCTTCAATACTTCAGGATTCGCAAGCTCCCTTTGCTGACGCTGCCGCTTCCATCTGGGGCGAGGAAGCTCGTTATCTGGTGGCCGGAGGTGCTGTAATCTCCACGTTTGGTGCGTTGAACGGTTGGATATTGATTCAAGGACAAATGCCCATGGCGGCAGCCCGTGATCATTTATTCCCACGCATTTTCGCGAAAGAAAATAAAAATGGAACTCCGGCTATTGGTATTGTGATTTCCAGTTTGCTGATATCGGTGTTGATGAGTTTGAACTTTACCCGGACCCTCGCTGATACCTATACGTTTATGGTGTTGTTAACCACCCTCACGGTATTGGTGCCGTATTTATTTTCGATTATTTCTTTTGTGATGATCGCAAGCAAGCGGGAAACATTGAGTGGATTTAAGTTAGTGATAGCAGTATTCGCTTTTCTATATTCCATGTGGGCAATTATTGGTGCCGGAGAAGAAACTGTGTATTGGGGCTTTGTCTTGCTGATGGCCGGTTTGCCTTTCTATGCCTATATTCAAATCAAAAGAAATTCATCGTTATGAAAACCACCTTTCAATCCGATTACGGAAAACTGAAATCCGTATTTATTAAAAGACCTAAGGAAGCGTTTGTAAATGAGAAGCAGATTGCATCTCAATGGAAAGAATTGAATTTTCTTTCAAAGCCTGATCTCAAAAAAGCAGAAGCAGAATACACAGAGTTTGAAAAGATGATCACGCAACAAGGCGCTATAACGCTCATGTTGCCATTTGATTCCTCTGTATCGATGGATTCCATTTATTGTCGCGATGCAGCGATTGCTACCGATCATGGCATGATCATTTGTAATATGGGGAAGCCCGCACGCAAGAATGAACCGGCTGCAGAACGAAAAGCCTTTGAAAGTAATACGATTAAAATTTTAGGTGAGATCACCCATCCCGGCACACTGGAAGGTGGTGATGTGGCCTGGGTCGATGAACATACTTTGGCGGTAGGGCATACCTACCGCACCAATTGGGAAGGGATACGACAGCTTAAACACCTGGTAGAGCCTCACGGAATCAAAGTGTGGGTGGCCGAGATGCCACATTACAAAGGACCCTCAGATGTATTTCATTTGATGTCGGTCTTTAGTCCTGTCGATAAAAATCTGGCGGTGGTGTATTCTCCGCTCATGCCTATTTCTTTCAGACATGGTTTATTGGATCACGGTATTTCCTTTGTGGAAGTTCCCGATTCAGAATGGGATTCGATGGGCTGTAATGTATTAGCCATCGCTCCACGCGAAGTGGTGATGGTTAAAGGAAATCCCATCACGAAACAAAGACTCATCGATGCGGGTTGTATGGTGCATGAATACGAAGGGCAGGAGATCAGCGTGAAAGGTGGTGGCGGCCCTACTTGTTTAACGCGGCCGCTGGAGCGATACATCTAAAAATTCCATTCTAGTGGCGTTTTCGCAAGTCCCTGATAGCATTTTTATGGTAAGGCCTGCTTGTTTTGGCTTTAACTCTGATACAGCCTCTACCAATGCATTTCAGAATTCCGAGATTGAAGAGGTAAATGTTCAGGCATTAGCACTTGGTGAATTTGAATTGGCGGTTGAGACAATTCGCGAATCGGGTATTGAAGTACTGATTGGAGAGGATTCTATTTTTCCTAAAAAACCGGATGCCATTTTTCCAAACAATTGGTTTTCGATTCATTCGGATGGCAAACTGGTATTGTACCCCATGATGGCACCTAACCGCAGATTTGAACGAAGCCAGAATTTTATTGATCTATTTAAAAGTAAGTTTGGGCCACTCGAGATTGTTGATTTAAGTTTTTATGAAAGTCAGGGGCGGTTTCTGGAGGGCACGGGAAGTATTGTTTTTGATCACCTTCATAAAATTGCTTACGGTTGCCACTCACCCCGAACGGATGAAAGCGTGCTTGAGGATCTATGCAGCAGGTTAGGTTATACACCATTTATGTTTCACGCTGAAGATGAAAACGGGAAACCTATTTACCATACCAATGTAATGCTTTGTGTAGGTGAAAAGGTAGTTGTCGTATGCTTGGATTCGATTAAGAACCAAACCGAGCAGGAAGGCTTACTCGCTTCGTTTACCCAAACGGGACATCGCGTGGTGGCAATAAGTTACGAACAGATGCGCAGCTTCGCAGGCAATATGATTGAGGTTCAAAATAATACAGGAAAACCATTTCTATTGCTTTCTCAAAATGCAATGGATTCTTTGCTCCCTGAACAAGTCACCGATCTATCGCGATTTGTAGAACTTCTTCCTGTTCACATACCGACCATAGAAAAATATGGTGGTGGCGGTATCCGGTGTATGGTAGCGGGTATTCATAAAAATCAAATTATTTAAATTGAAATTATTAACTTTCACACAGTTTGAAATTATTATATGGATTCCTTTTTACATTTTTTTGAAGTGATGCCTTTTTGGCAAAGAGGTGCATGGGTATTAACATGTTTATCTTTTTTCTGGCTGCTGGAAGGAGGCATTCCTTTGATTTTATTCAGCTACAAAAAATGGAAACATGCCGGAGTTAATTTTGCTTTTCTGGGTTCCACGTTGATAATCAATACTCTTTTTGGAATTGCTACGCTGGGTGTTTTTCGCTGGATTGAGAATAATCAATTCGGAATCTTACACCTGGTAGATATGCCCGTCTGGTTGGGTTTTGCGTTGAGTATGCTCGCCTTTGATCTGGTAGCTCAATACATGGCGCATTACATGCTACATCGGGTTAAATGGTTGTGGCGGTTCCATATGGTACACCATGCCGATACACATGTGGACGCTACTACGGGCCCCCGTTTACACCCCGGTGATTTTATTTTGCGTGAGATGTTGTCACTGACTGTTGTTATAATTATTGGAGCCCCGTTGGCTTATTACTTATTCTATCGTTTTTGTACGATCTTTTTTACCTATTTCTCGCACGCCAATATTTCACTTCCTGCGTGGCTGGATAAGACACTCAGTTACATTATAGTTACACCAAACGTCCATAAATTTCATCATCATTATGAACGTCCATGGACGGATACCAACTTCGGAAATATTTTTTCCGTGTGGGATCGACTGTTCGGAACCTTTGTTTATGATGATCCCAAGAAAATTCAATATGGGTTAGATGTGCTGGATCCTGAAAAAGCTGAAAAGCTTGGTTACCAATTTAAGCTTCCTTTCAATAAATCGATTAAGACTGACTATTAACAGCAAAAAGTCCTTTCTTAAACTAGCTCATTGCTGTAATGTAAGTTTTATGTACCTTTATACAAGTATTTGAATATTGCTCAAGGACTACATTTAAAATTTAAATCTGAAACTTAATTTCAATGAATTCAAAACTTAGGACACAGTACTTAACTATTCGAAGTGCTGTGCTTCATTTTACAATTCTTGGACTATTGTTATTTGCCCATCAGGCTAAGGGTGCTGAATTTTTAAGAAAACAAACAGGTACAACAACGATTGCAGCGGGCAGCGCAACCAGGACTGTCACCATCATCGGGGTGAATATGTCTCAATCTTTCCTTGTTTTTTCATCAACCATTAGTGATGCTTCACCAACTAATTTTCAGGTTGGGGGTGAAATCACAAATTCAACAACATTAAGCTTCGAACGGACCGGAACTGCTGGTACTGTTACGATTAGCTGGCAGGTATTCGAATTTGAAGGAGGGGTATTTGTGCAGCGCGGATCAAACCTAAATGTTGCCCGAAATGTAAACGTGGATGTTCCAATTGAGTGCATTGATCTAACAAAGAGTTTTGTTTTAGTATCAGCAAGAAAAAGCGGAGCCCAATTGGGAAGTGATGATGGAATTACGGCTAATTTAACTTCCTCAACTAATCTTAGACTTTTTATAGATGGTGCAGCAGGAGCTGATATGGAAGAAGTTTTTTGGCAGATAGTGGAATATCAGGCTGCCACAGTCCAAAAAGTGACTGCTTCACTCACTGCGGGTACAGCAACCACCACATCAACTATTTCTGCTATATCAAACCTTGCTAAAGCATTTGTAGTTAGCAATCATACAATAAGTGCCGATATAAATCCGGATGATTTACCTCGCACTGAACTTACGAATACGACTACAGTAACGTATACCCGGGTTGGCACTACGGGAACAATGAACTTTGTTACTTACGTAGTTGAGTTTACTGATCAATCAGCTGTAGTAAGAGGTACTCAAAATTTTGCATCTACTGTAACTTCACAAAACGTAGTAATTACAGCAGCAAATTCCTCTGGAGTAATTGGCCCCGGAAATTATGGACGGCAAGGAAGCACCAGCTTTGCGCTTGATGACAACCCCGGGCACTCATGGTTTACCTACGAGATTACAACTGGTACTAATCTGTTAATCAGTCGTGCCACTGGAACAGCGGGCGGAAATTCCAGTGCAAGCGCGCCCTGGCAAATTGTGACGTTTGAAGATCTAAACGTGCAACAAAACACATTCTATTCCAGAGCTTCGGGTGCCTGGGAAACCAATACATCGTGGTCATTCACCCCAGATGGTTCAAGTGGAGCTGTGCCTACGGGAGTTTATCCAAGAAGAAGAAATAATGTAGTCATACAGAATGGACATACGATCACGGTAAATTCGGTCACCGACAATGGCCCGTGCTCACAATCACCTAATGGCTTGGCGTTGGGAAACGTGGGGCCATTTACCGGGTCGGGTGATCAGATGTTTTATCATACGGGCGATATTCTTATAGCTAATGGGGGAACACTTTCAGTAACTGAAGAGATCATGCTTGGCGGATACACGTTGGTGGAGAACGGTGGCACTTTCACCATTGCAGAAGATGTTGTTAACTTAGGTTATCTTGAAGTGTCCACTACAGCTACGTTTACGAATACCGATGACTTGATTTTATCGGGAAATAGCGTTACTATAATTAATAGCCTCGCATTTGGTGCAGACGATATTTATGTAGACTGGACTAATGCAACCTTGTGTGGTAGCGGTGTCATGAACCTTGGCAATGGTGGACCGGATCCAACCGTTCAATTTTTTAATGGCGCTACTTTAGCACAAATTTGCAGCGGATTTTCGATTACCTGTACATCAAATTGCGGGGCATTTCCTATTACGCCCACAGGTAACTTTAGTGTTGGAATAACTGGACCAGGTGGGGTTGCTACCACCGATGGAACCTCTGAATTGAAAGTATGGCTGGATGCCGGCCGTAGTGTTTTCAGCAATGCAGGCATTACCCCGTCAGTCGATGGAGGCATTGTTCAACAATGGAGCGATCGGTCAGGATCCGGCAACAATGCCACCAAGACCGCTGGCAACGAGCCAACGTTTGACGCTGTTGACCCTGCCATTAACAATGCCGCTGCCATTGATTTTACAGCAGCTAGCTCTAACAGGTTTAACTTAAATACATTTACACTTAATCCTGCTGCGTCAAGTTTTTCAATCATATCAGTTTTAAATTGCGGGCCAACAACTGGGTCAAATCAAATTGTTATTCAACAAAAAGATGCGTCAGGCACAGGTAGAACGCTGCTTTTATATGACAACGCAGCTGGTAAACTGACAAGTTTTTTAGGAGGAATTAGCACTGCGCCAGCGGCTACCTATACATTGTCAAGCTGGACCATCTCTTCACAGACTTTTAATTTTAATGGAGCTACAACAGCTATAAATCTTTTTAAAGCAGGTACCGCAGATGGAGCTGCAACAGTAACCCCTGAGACAACTGTTGGCGCGTGGCTTATAGGTTCTAATAAGGGTGAAACAGGTGCCTTTTTAAATGGTTCACTAGGTGAAGTAGTCATCTTAAATCAGTCGATCAACAATGCGAAAAGAATCATTATTGAGAACTATCTCTCTGCCAAATACAATATAGCCCTTACTGCCAATGATGTCTACACAATGGACGATGTAGGCAATGGAAATTATGATTTTGAGGTAGCTGGTATTGGTCAGGCAACAGATGGTTCAAATCACAGAGATGCTCGTGGACCGGGAGTTGTACGGATGTGGAATCCAACTAATATTGGAAACAATGAGTTTTTAATGTGGGGTCATGATAATACACTTATCACGAGTACAACAAACGCTATCGGAACAGCTGTCGATGGGACAATTATTCAAGAGCGGCTTTCCCGAATTTGGCGCGCAGGAGAAACGGGTGATGTGGGATCAGTATCGATATCATTTGATTTTAGTGGAGTGGGCGGTAGCCCGCTCGGCTCGAATCTAAGACTGCTTATCGACAGGGATGGGGATGGGTTTGCCGATAATGACGTTACTCCGATTGTTGGAACAGTATCCAATGGGATTGCTGTTTTTTCTGGTATAAACTTTCAAAACGGTGATCGATTTACGCTGGGTAATACAGACGCCTCTATTCCTTTGCCAATCGAATTGATTTCATTTAATGCTACCGTTCAACAAGCAGAGGTAAAACTGCAATGGGCAACAGCCTCCGAATTAAACAATGATTTTTTCACAATTCAACGCTCGCAGGATGCTGAAAGCTGGGAAGATGTAGTAGAGATTAAAGGGGCCGGCAACAGCAATGAACGCATCAATTATGAAACCACCGATGGGTTGCCTTATAACAGCATTTCGTATTACCGTCTCAAACAGACTGACTTCGATGGCGCATACACTTTTTCACCCGTAAGAAGGGTAGAGGTTAATCAACCCTATTACCTCAAAGTATATCCGAACCCTTCCAATGGAATTTTCAAAGTTTCCACCGGGTTTGATCTTGAAGCTGAAAATATCCGGCTGGTAAATATGCTGGGTCAAACGATCCCGGTTAACATGCAAAAGGAAGACAGTACAACTTCATTGCAGCCAATTTCCGTAGCTCCGGGTGTTTATATTCTCCAGGTCAGTAAAGGCTATTGGCGTAAGTCGGTACGGGTGATTATCGAATAACTACCCTACTGCAATAGGCGCTGCTAAACACGCATTCGGAATATTGAAAGCATTCACCAGGGGCACCGCATCTTGTCGGATATCCCAACACAATTGATTTACCAGTCTGCGAATAGCTTTCGTTTTATTTCCTTCCATATAACCCTGCTCTAAATACCAGCCTTTATTTTTATCAATCTGTGAGAGCGCAAAGAGATCACATAATTTTTTTAACGCTGATTTGCAGCCTGCATCTTTCGTCTTTTCAACTTGCAGTATAAACTGCTCTAAAATAATTCTCTCGATATAAGCCAAACCTACTTGCACCAGGTGATGCTGGCAAACATTAAAAGCATCAAACGAATCCATACCGCTATCAATATGTTTCTTCAATCGTTTTGCCGCTGTTATGGCCAAAAAAATAGACCCTGCATCTTTTGACAAATATTTGACAAGGAAGAATGCACAAGAGATTATAAATTTTGTTGGCCACAGGTACTCGCCATCTGCGGAGGACAACCAATTGTTAAGACACTTCACCAGCCTCGATACGTATAATGTGCTAAACGAAGAATTCGATAAAAATGTCATAAAAGATAAAATCGTAATTCTTGGCTATATGGGAAGAGATCTTTACGATCAAAGTCCTTCTGAAAGATTCTATACACCACTTAACCCAAGGTACATGGG